>QHXL01000091.1:0-3938 GCA_003222935.1 Acidobacteriota bacterium | reverse complement strand
CCATCGAGCCCAGTTCGGCCGAAATCGCTGAGCCAACGCGTCCGGTAACCATCAGCGCGCAGAGTACGGGCCCGAGTTCTCTTACAAGCGAAACCGCAACGAGATATCCCGTCTGAGATTGAGCGCCATAAGCCTTGAGCGTAGGAAATGTTTGAACTGTCAGCACGCCGCCGGTAAAAAAGCCTGTCAGGATGATGATTGTTAGTGACCCGACACCGATGGCGTCCATCTGCGTGATCGTTTGGGCCACGTAACGAGGTTTTTTGAAGGCGCCAAAAAAAGCACGCGTGGCCAGCAACGTTGTTTCTTGAAGTTCGAGGAGGGACCGCGTAGCAAAGTTCATGGGGAGCTTATAAAAGCTTAGTCTTCGGTTGCGGCAGAAGTTTAATAGTTACGACTCAAAAAAGGGAGCATATCGGAGCCCGTTAGAAAATCGTGATTGGCTTCAGCTCCGAAATGAATCAAGTCCACTACATTAGAAAAGAGCGGCCTATGATGCGCAAATTGTGCACGATGCGTCAAGTTAGAACTTCTTTAGCCTTTCGTTAGACAGAAAAGCCGATCGGATTTGATTCCGATCGGCTATGCGTCGAGTTCCAGTTGATAGTGTTAGGGCCGAGGGTTTAGTCGCTGATTCGGTCTTGTCGGCCCCAGACCGTTACGGTCATTGGGACGTGCTCCACCGGGTCCGGATCGATTAGGCCTTGCGCCTGCATCCTGAGATCTCATGACGTCACCAGCCTGAAGACGAAGATCTCTCCAGCGAGCTAGTTGCGTTGGATTCAACAAACGGCGAATTTTCAACTCTGTTTGAATGCGCAAACGCAGTTGAGCAGTTTGGGCAGCCGCAAAGTCCTGCAATCTTTGTTCGACCAGATTCTCATCGAGTACATCCGCATCAAGTGCATCTTGTAACGCTCGGTTCGACTGTCGCATGCGAATCCCGATCGCTTGTCGCTCATCTTTTGTGTCGCGCTGAATCTCACGAATGCGTTTGACTTGTTCAGGAGACAGACGAAGCTGTTCGGACACGTCTGGCGGCTGCACGGGAGGAACATTTTGCGGCGAGTCTTGAGGAGACTGTGCGCGAACGACGACAGTCGCGCTCAGCAAAACCGCAATAAGGGGGAGTATTAGTCTGACAGATAATTTCATGTTTACCTCTAGAACTCCTGGTTAATCTTATCTCCGAGTAGATTCAGATTGCTTTCTTCGCTCGTCGAATACAGCCGCAAATCAGCGGCGAGTTGTTCTTGTTCAGCCTTCGACAATGGTCGGCGACCTTTAACCATCTGCGATGGGCTCTTAGCGTTGCCGCGCCCTGAAGTTTTGACTGGCTTAGAAGCTACAGGTTCTCTTTGGTTGTCGAGAGCGTTCTTGACGATGTTATCGACCTCGGCTTGGGTGTATTTGCCGGTAGTTGCAACCTGGCCTGGAGTCTTTGGTGTCGATGATCTGTAAATCGTCAGTACGACCAACGAACAGAAAACCAGGGTCGCAAACGCCACCGCCCCTTTCATCCACAGGGGTGACAGGTTGAAAAACTCTCTCAACGCAGCAGCGGCCGACTTCTTTTGCAGGGGCCGAATCACCTCGGGAGAAACGAAGACTCCCAGCGTCTCTTCCTTCCAGGCGCCAATGGATTCGCGCACTTGTCGGAATGAACCGACTTCCGACTCGCAAGCCGCACATTCGTGCAGATGCCGTTGAAACTCTTGAGTTTCCTTCTCGTTTGCCTCGCCATATAAAAACGAAACCAACTCGTTCGCTCGATCACACTGCGTGGTATTTTTCATGTCGCTCATAGTGCTGCCTGCCTAAGCTGCTGCGTCATTACCGAATCTTTGAAGTTTCATCTGCAATTGCTTTAGCGCGGTGTATAGCCGGCTTTTTACGGTGCTCAGTGGTAAGTCCAGCGCCTCTGAAATCTCCCGGAATGTCAGCTCTTCAAACTCCTTCATTACGACGATTTGACGTAATTCAAATGGCAAAGTGTTGACCGCCGTACGCACGGCATACGTTACCTGCGCTCCCTCGGTAAGCCGAGCGGGCGACAAACTCGTGGGGATAGCAAAACTGCCGGCGTTTTTCTCCTGCTCATCATCAAGTGCCGACTCACTTCGCACCTTTGCACGCCGTTGACGAGTAATACATTGATTGACGGCGATGCGATGCAACCACGAGGAAACCTTCGCTTCACCTCGAAAACCACGCAGGTTGCGAAACGCGGCCAGAAAAGTCTCCTGGGTCGCGTCGCGAGCGTCTTCTTCGCGGCCGAGCATGCCATAGGCCAACGCGAAGATTCGTCGCTCCCAGCGCTTCACTAGCTCGCCAAAAGCTTCCGCATCCCCCGTAAGAGCGCGCTCTACAATGATCTCGTCGGTAGTAGCAGTGTCCATGCCGTGGTCAGTGGCTCGTAAGCTCGTCAGCTGGCCGACCAATCTCGCGCCGGTTCAAGCTTTGGCGCTCAACACTTTAGACGCCACGGCCTGCTGAGAAGTTGAACAAAACGGAGGTCAAAATTGCTGAAGCGTTAAAACCCGTTGACACTTCAACAACCGGTCGACAATAATGGGTTAGAGGGTCACGGACCGAGCTATCGGCCAAACCTGACCCTTCAAGCACGACCTGCCGGGGATTGTACCTGCCAAAATCTTAGAATGCTCGAAAAACTCGGACGAATTCGTCTACTCTACATCGTTCTGGGAGTGATGCTCCTGGTCGGCCTTTTGCCGCTAGCCTTCGCCGGAGTTCTGCTTTCCGGCCGGAGCGCGGATGAGTTGCGTTCAATTGAAGGACGCTACCAAGCTCAGCTGGTGCAGGACAAAGCTCGCCAAATCGAGCTATACGGCCAGCGTTATCGTGATGTGGTCACTGGACTGGCAAGGGCCTTCGAGATATCGGGGGGCATTCAGGCGCTAAACGACCAGTACGACCAACGTCTTCAGAAAACACTTCAAGAAGATCCAAACCTCATTGCGCTGGTACTTTGGCCGGTCAACGACCGGGTGCACCGAGCTTTTCAGCCGAATGTTATCGGGCTCGAGGAGGTCGACGCTCGCGTCAGCGAAGTCGTGGCACATATGAATGGCCGTGGGGTGGTCGTGAGCCGTCCACAGATTATTCGTTCCGGCCAGGAGATGGCACTGACAATCGCTGAACCTATCCTGGGTGGTGAAAACAGCCAGGAAGTTGTCGCCGCAGTCATTGCCATAGTGTCTTTTCAGGAAGTTTTCCTCGCAGTTCAGCAACCAACTTCGAAAAGTGAGCGGGAGCTTTTGGACGCAGGTCTGCCGGTAGTTTTCGTCGTCGATCAGAACGGCAAGGCAGTAGCGCACCCTGAAGCGAGTGTTGCCTTTTCTGAAAAATCAATGACTGACCTGAAGGTCGTACAGGACTGGCAGGAATCAGGCGCCCAGGTGCAGTCGGCACTTGCTCCGTTTTCGGCGACTCGAGACGGACGACATGTCGAGATGTTGGGTTCTTATGCGACTGCTGAGTTGGATAAGAACTCGCGACTCGGAGTGATCGCCATTCAAGACGAAGCAGCAGCACTCGTGTCGGTTTCAGACATGCGTTGGCAGACGCTTTGGATCAGTCTGGTCGCTGCGCTCTTGACGATATTTATTGGACTGTTTTTCGCGAATAAGTTAACCGACCCGGTGCGCGAGCTTGCCAGCGGTGCTCACCGAATTGCTTCCGGCGACTTCTCGAAACGTATTGACGTAACCAGCAGAACAGAACTGGGTGATCTGGGAAACTCGTTCAACGTCATGACTGATCAGGTCGAACGTTTCATCGGCGACCTGCAGCAATCAGCTAAAGAAAACAGGGAACTGTTTATTGGAACAGTTAAAGGACTCGCGGCAGCAATCGACGGCAAGGATCCGTACACACGTGGTCACTCCGAACGTGTGTCGCGTTTCTCGGTTGCGATA
>QHXL01000090.1:6811-7988 GCA_003222935.1 Acidobacteriota bacterium | reverse complement strand
AAAGCGCGCGTTGAAGATGCAATGCACGCGACTCGTGCGGCAGTCGAAGAAGGTATCGTTCCTGGTGGCGGTGTCACCCTGGTGCGTGCCGCGAAGGCCCTCGAGAAATTCCAGACCAGCAAAGACGGCGAAGGCGATCCTGATGAGCAGATCGGCGTTAACATCGTCCGACGTGCATTAGAAGAGCCGCTCCGTCAGATTGTTCAGAACGCTGGCAAGGAAGGCGCAGTTGTTGTCGAGCGCGTTCGTTCAGAAAAGAACGAAAACGTTGGTTTCAACGCGGCTACCGAAGTGTTCGAAGACCTGGTCAAGGCTGGCGTTATCGACCCGGCCAAGGTCACACGTACGGCACTCCAGAACGCTGCCTCGATCGCCGGCTTGATGCTGACGACCGAAGCAATGGTTTCGGAGCTTCCGGACGACGACAAGAGCAGTCCCGCGATGCCCGGCGGTATGGGCGGAATGAGCGGAATGGGAATGTAAACGCCAATCGGCGTTTAGTCCTAAATAGGAAGCAGCCTCGGCTTTCGAGCCCGAGGCTGCTTTTTTATTGGCCCCCAAGAATTCATCTCATCGCGGTTCGTCGCGAGCTATAATGGCGAGTGAGGGTTGAAAAGCTTGGATTTCCGCCCGAATCGCAGGAAGTAGGAAGTCATGAAGGCCTTTTTCTACACGTTATTTCTTGCCGCGCTAATTCCGGTCGTTTGCAACCAGGCGGTGTTCGGACAACAACGTCCCGAAGATTTCCTAACAAACGCCGCGGTCGTAAAACTCACAAAGGCCAAGTTCAAAGAAAAAACGATCATTTCCCTGATCTTTGCACGAGCTCAAAAATTTGATCTCTCTGCCGACCGTCTGATCGAACTCAAACGCGACGGTGTAACCGAAAAGGTGATTATGGCGATGTTGGCGCGTCAGCAGGGGTCCTCTTCGTTTGATGAAGACGGATGGGGTGATGAATCATCACCAAGCCAAACTGACGGCACAGGCGTTTTTGGCTCAAGTCGTGGCCAAAGAAACCGTAGCAACAATGGAACAACGTCGAACGATACAACGACCAACGGTTCCGCAACTGTACGCATTCTCAAGCCTACAGCTGAACCGGGTGAAGCGACGAAACTGGAAAAGACGAAGAGCATAAAAAACGATTCAATCATCGAACTTGTGGAAGCGGGCT
>QHXL01000090.1:0-6803 GCA_003222935.1 Acidobacteriota bacterium | reverse complement strand
ACGATTATCCGGCGCATCGAACAATCGCCGGTTGAGTTTGATCTTGCCGCCCCAAAAATTGAAGAACTACGAAAGCGTCGCGTAAGCGATAAGATTCTCAGCGCCATGAAAACTGCGATGGGCGACGAATCGAGCAAGTAGTTCTCTCTCACCTCACGCAATCTAAATTCTGTCGGGAGGAATTCCGAGGGGTTCAGGAACATCATGGGACAACTATCTCAATTTCAGGCAGCAAAACTTGTAAAGCGAATTGTCTGCGGTCTAACTCTGTCGCTAATGGCGATTTCTCTTTTAGCGAACTCTGTTAGTCACGCTCAGAAAAACACCCGGCAAAAACCAAAGCCCAGGCAAACATCGTCAACATCGCCGACATCGCTCCAAACACTTGGGCCACCGCCACCGGTCCCGCAGCTGGTGAAAAAACCGGCGCCTCCGGAAAAAGAACCTGAGATCAACGTTGGCGACGTAATTTCCGTGGAAACTTCGGAAGTTATGATTCCCGTTACCGTAAGAGACTCAAGTGGACGACTGGTCAGCGATCTCAAACGAAACGATTTCCGAGTTTTTGAGGATGGGAGTGCCCAGCCACTCAGCGATCTAGAGCTGCGGCAGGTTCCAGTAGACGTAGCACTCATGGTTGACGCGTCGTCGTCGGTGGCAAGCAAACTCGACGACTTTCGCAAAGCCGCGGAAGGGTTTGCGGCTCGATTGGCAGCGGATGATCGACTCAGCCTGATTAAGTTTGACGATCGTGTGGAGCTGCTGCTCGACTGGACCAAGAGTCGTTTTCAACTTCATCGGGCGCTCAATCGGGTCGAGCCGGGAATGTTCACCCGTTTTAACGACGCTCTGTTTTTGGCCTCGCGCGATCAGTTTGCCGCTGCGGCTAAGTCGCGACGAGCACTAATTATTTTGACTGACGGAATCGACAGCGGACGTGGCACAACGTCCCTGGAGACAGCCTTACACGCTCTACTCCAGGCACAGGTCACAGTTTACGTTGTAAGTAATACGCAGATATCCAGGGCGGAAAAATTAAATGAACTTGATGCCCTGACTAACGGTGGTTCAGCCCGCTTCAACCAGTTGAGGATTGATGATCTGCGCGAGGGTATTCGAGTGCTGGACCAAAGTGAAAACAACCTGGCCCAGCTAACAGCCGCGACTGGCGGGCGGCTGTTCAAGCCGCTTTCGTTCGCCGCTCTCGAATCGACCTATGCTGAGGTGGCTGACGAACTCCGGCATCAATACGCGATTTATTACACGCCTTTGAATAAGACAAGGGATGGAGGATTTCGGCGAGTCAAAGTTGAAACGGCTAACCCGTCTTTTCGTTCGCAGACCCGCGTCGGTTACTTCGCCCCGAAGACCTAGAAGACTTTGCAAACCGGGCCTCAACCACATCGCCCGTTGCTTTCCCGTGAACGCGGGTGAGTGAGGGATAGGTCTCGAACTCCGCTTCGAAGCCGGCTGCACCAAGTTTATGTTCGACTTTTGCGATGTCAGCCTCCAGGCCTTCGATCTCCATAAAGTGGCCAAACGGCAATTCATCAATCACTATTTCAGTCTCATCAATGGTCCAGGTTAGCCGACGTTTCTCATAAACAAGCGCGACCTTGTATCCCAGGGCTCGCAAAATAGAATCGAGTGCTTCTGCGTCAGCAACTTCGGTTTCCTCTTCGTGCTGCCGTTTTATAGCCGACCTCGAAGGAAATCTTTTTTTATAAGTTAGTATCGCCCGATCGCCGACACGTCTGAGACGTAAGGCTGCGCTACCTGCGTCAATTCCCTTCCCGGAATACAAAGTGTTCACTTCGAATTCTTCGGATTGGTGAGTTGCACCAATAGCTTCTAACTTGCGTAGAAGTTGGGATCTTTGTCGGCCAGTTAGTCGGTACTTTTTCTCAATCTCGATAGGCATTTGAAATGTCCATAATTAGCCGCAGATCTTCGCTGATAGCCGCAGATCTGAAAGTAACAAGGCAGGACGCTTGTTATCAGTTTTCTGATCTGAGTAAACCTGCGCAAATCTGCGGCTAGTTTTTCTAAGTCACGACAAGACGGGAGCATATCGGATATTACTGTTGCCGTACCCACCTCATCACTTCCGGTATCGTCGCCTTCTTCCCGTACATCAACATTCCTATCCGATAGATTCGCGACGCGAGCCAAAGTAACAGGACAACCGTCAACGCTCCGATACCGAGTGACAAGAGAATCTGCCACATCGGTGGAGTCTGGCTCACGATCCTTACGATCATCGTTATGGGCGAGAAGAACGGAATCATCGACACCCAGAAAGCGAAGTGAGAATTGGGACTACGAATCACGGTGAACGCCATGTACAAACCTGCCATCAGCAAGAACACAACAGGCATGGCCATCTGTCCGCCTTCCTGTGTCGTCGTTACCATCGAACCAATTAACAAGTAGATTGTTGAATACAGGAAGTAGCCGAGTAGAAAGAAAAGTGTAAAGTAAAGAAAAAACATCGGTGGCAACGAGGGAACCGTGATGCCTTGAACTCCACGTGACGACAGTGCGGCAATTCCCCACACTGAAATCGCCATAAACACGACGCCCCAGATAGCGAGTTGCGTTAACGCCACCAGTGATACGCCGATTAGTTTTCCAAACATTAGTTTGAAAGAATGAACGGACGAAAAGAGAATTTCAGCTATCCGCGTTTCCTTCTCCTCGACAACGGCGCCGAGCACAACCTGCCCGTACAGTAAGACCGTCAGATAGATAAGAAACGCGATCATAAAGACCACCATGAAACGTGCGAGGCCGGAGTCCTGCGCACCTTCCTCGCCTTTTTCGTTAATGGGGAAGGTTTGCAAATTCACTTGCTTTGATAGTGTTTCAATCTCCGACTCTTTTACTCCACTTGCGAGCAGACGTTGACGACGAATGGCATTGTCGAGACGCCGCTGAATCTGTCCGGTTGTTACCATGTCTCCGCCGTTGCGACCGTAATACGCCGGCTTGCTATCGTTGTTAGTCAATATGTCTGGCGGGATAAGAAGATATCCGTCCAGTTCGTCTCTACCTATGCGCGCGTTAAGTCCCTGTTTCACCGAATCAATTGATTTGCCCGTGGGATCGACACGTTCAATTGAAAAGCCGGCGGAAAAAGCCTGACTTGCGTTCTCGATTCGACGCGTCGTATTCGAGTTCACCTGACTCTCGATTCTTTCACCAAGGTTCTTATCGTCGTACACCTGGCGCTGGAGGATCGAATTGCGAATCGGTTCAAATAAAGCGCCGCCTGCCGTCTGATCGACGATCGCGAGACGCGTATCGCCACCAGTCTTCAAACTAAAGAGCAACCCAGGAACGATTGTGAACACGACCAGCATTACGGGACCGAGAACGGTCATCACGATAAACATCCGAGCCTTAACACGCTGCACATACTCTCGCTTAACGATGGCAAGAAACTTAATCATGAGTTCTCAGTCACTTTCGCTATGAAGATGTCGTTCAAACTCGGCTCGATCATTTCAAACTTTTCGATCGTGGCGCCTGAATCAACCAGTCGCCGCAAAAGCACCTGGGCACTCGCGTTCGGGGCAAGCAGAACTTCAGTCTCATCAGAATGACGATCGACCTTGGAAACCAGGGAAGTATCCGCAAGGACGCCATTCCCTCCTTCGAATCTCAACGCAACTGAATTACGGCCAAAACTACTCTTAATTTCCCTCAAACTACCTTCGAACACTTTTTGCGAACGATTGATCAAACAGATGTCGTCGCAGATTCGTTCGGCAACTTCCATCTGGTGGGTTGAAAAGATGATCGTCTTACCACTCAATTTGAGTTCGAGAACCACTTTCTCAAGCAACTCGACGTTCACCGGATCCAAACCCGAGAAAGGTTCGTCAAGAATCAGCAGATCGGGCTCGTGTAAAATCGCGGCGATAAATTGGACCTTCTGCTGCATCCCTTTCGACAGTTCCATCGCTTTCTTATTTTTCCACTCCGGGATCTTAAGTCGTGAAAGCCAGTGATCGATTCTACCTTCAGCGTCTTTGCCACTGACGTTTTTCAACTCACCAAAGAACTTTAGTTGGTCGCCCACTTTCATGCGTTTGTAAAGACCACGTTCTTCGGGCAAGTAGCCAATCCGATCCTGCAGCTGACTATCAATCTTTTGCCCAAAGACTTCGATGGTTCCTGTATCGGGAGCAGTGATATTGACGATCATGCGGATTGAAGTTGTCTTGCCGGCTCCGTTTGGACCAAGTAAGCCAAAAATTCGGCCCGCTCTAACCGACAGGCTCAACTCACGCACCGCGGTAAACTCGCCAAAGGTCTTACTAACACGATCGACTTTTACTGAAATATTGTTGTTATCCATTTATTCGTACTTCCTTCAGAGACTACCTATACGAAGGTTTGGTCAAAGAGGTTTTTGATTGCCACAAGATACCCACTTGATACATAGTTATTAAACGTCACCCCAGATTGGAAGTCCTGGCTTTGAAAGCCGCCGCCCGTGATTTCCCTGAATCAGCTTTCTGAGTTCCTATGATCGCACGTTCGTCGTTCTCCTGGCATACATACTTGTTTGCGATGACCTGTGTCTTTGTCTCGACTCTCTCCGTTTTTGCGCAGGAGACCCCTCAACCCCCTCCACCCAAACGACCCGATGACGTAATACGAGTTTTCACCGAACTCGTGCAAACCGACGTCATGGTTTTCGACAAACAAGGGAAATTTGTTAATGGACTTACTCGCGATAACTTTGAGTTGCGCGTCGACGGAAAAGTAAAACCAATTCACTCTTTTGAGTTGATCACGGCCGGCAGCAATGAAGAAGCACAGTTGGCTGCCGCTCGAGGTTCTACGTTCGTAGGTCCCACTACAGGTCCGACAAAAACGGTGCCGCTCGATCGCGGTCGAACTGTTTTCTTCTATATTGACGACTTTCACATGGATCTAGGGGGCCTTCATGCAACTAAGAAAGTCATAAACACTTTCATTGAGAAATACATGGGCCAGAACGATCAAGTTGCGATCGCTTCCAGCACGGGTCAGATCGGATTTCTTCAACAACTCACTACTGAACGAACAGTGCTAAAGGCCGCCTTAAGCAGGCTGAACTTTCGCTCTTACTCATTTGAAGACAACGATCAACCGCCGATGGGCGTCTACGCGGCTTTAATCATCGATCGATCGGAATCGGAGCTTTATGAGTTTTATGTAGCCGAAACGATCAGACAAAACCCTGGGATGAGTCGAGACCAGGCCGGCGCCATTGTTCATCAGCGGGCCAGTACTTTGTTGCAACAGTCGGGCGCGATCACGATGAACACACTTATAGGTCTTGAACGACTCATTCGCGGTGTAAAGGATCTGCCGGGTCGAAAGGTTGTCTTTTTTCTTTCCGATGGTTTCCACGTGCAGAACAAACGATCTGACGCAATGGGAAAGATGCGCGATATCACTTCAGCTGCTGCACGCAGTGGCGTGATTATCTACTCGATGGATTCGCGTGGACTCGAAGCACCCGATGGCGAGTTCCGGGGTCAAACTTTCGACCCAAGCGGAGTTTTCGCGCGCGGCATGGCGGGCGAACGTGCGTCAAGCCAGGACGGCCTACATGGACTGGCGGCTGATACGGGCGGTAGGTTCATCACAAACACAAATGACCTGGCCCAGGGCCTGACTCCCGCTATCAAGGAGACATCGGTCTATTACTTACTCGCCTGGAAGCCTGATACCGATAATCAAAAGGGCGGCCGCTTTAGAAACATCCAGGTAAACATTGTAGGTCGACCCGGACTGAGCGTGCGGATGCGCAAGGGATATTTTGATAGCGCGCCGGAAACGCCTAAGACCGCAGTGAAGCCCGCGGCAACACCCGCGGATGAAGCTAAATTAATTGCAACGAAACTTCGCGAAACGCTCAATACCGCCTATCCCCAGACGGAACTTCCACTGTCTCTTGGAATTAATTATTACGATATGAGTGGTAAAGGCGCGATCTTATTGACCTCTGTTCAAATACCAGGCGAGTTTATTGTCTTTGGACCACGCAATGATAAAACGCAAGCCGTCGTTGATGTCGCGGGCGTCTATTTCGACGATAAAGGAGTCCCGAAAGCCGATTTCGTTGAACGGCTAGTCAGCACCGCGCCTTCGGAAGAAGAGGGAAAAAACTATCGCGGCGACATTACTTACACCTACCCGGCAATTCTGGCTCCAGGTCTCTACCAGGTTCGTGTTGCTGCGCGAGACGACAAGAGTGGACGCAGCGGCAGTGTACATGGGTGGATCGAAATTCCTGATCTCACCAAAAGTCAGCTGACCATGAGCAGCCTGCTGGTGGGTGAACGCACTCCGGCTGCACTTCAGAACGTGTCAAACCAGAATGTCCTGGGTCCTGTCTACTTAAGTCCGAATCACCGCTTTCGACGTGAATCGAACATGCGGTTTCTAATATTTGCTTATAACGCTACTCCTTCTCAGACGGACTAGAAGCCGGACGTTGCGGTACAGGTCCAGGTAATACGTGACGACCAACCCGTTATCACGACGGCGTTGAGAAAACTGGCTACCGAGGGACTTACCGATCTACTTCGCATTCCGTACGCGGCCGAAGTTCCGCTTTCCGACTTGCTGCCGGGTCGTTACATGCTCCAGGTCACACTTATCGATCGCGTTTCAAAACAAAGCACGTCAAGACAAACTCAATTCGAGATCTACTAACACGCCGACGTGACAACTCCCTGGAAACCGACAAAGGAACAACTGCGAGACGCGGTTCATAAGACCGTTAAAGACGTGATCGCTCC
>QHXL01000632.1:1715-2142 GCA_003222935.1 Acidobacteriota bacterium | reverse complement strand
CGAAATGAATTTTGATATCGGTAACAGTGCGGCGAAGTTCTACTCGGGTAAAGACAACGCCGCGAGCGGTAGTGACTTGCCGACATTCGGGGTAACAAGCGCAACTGACCTCGGTGTTGCGGACGGCGCCATCACTAAAGGAAGTACTGTTGAAGAGGTGAAGACACACCTTGTGGAGATAGATGACCTCCCCTCCTGGTTGAAAACCGCGGACGCAGCACGCGCATTCCTGAACGATATGCAGATTGTGGCGCGCAGCATGGGTCGCCTCTACACAACGTTTGACGGTTATGCGGGGAGCACGTCTGCGCCGAAGTTCACTTTTGTCAACGGCAATTGCACGCTCGATGGTGGAGCAGGATTAGTGATCGTGACGGGCAATCTGGTCCTGGACGGTGCCGTGACCTTCAACGGCGTCATACTTGTT
>QHXL01000632.1:1201-1678 GCA_003222935.1 Acidobacteriota bacterium | reverse complement strand
GGCGGCAGCGCCGACATTCACGGGACGATGTATGTTGCAAAATTCGCGAGGTCGTGGCCCGCAAGTGAGAATGGTCTCCCTCATCCGTTCGTGGCTGCCCGCTTCGACGTTAGCGGCGGTGGTAATTCAGACTTCAGATACGATTCTGCGTGGGTCCAGGTAGCTAAAGACGCACTCGGTGATATCGTTCGCGACGTTCGCGAATACTAACTTGTAGGGGTGGCACTCTGTGGCCACCCCTCTTTTTCAAAAACACGCCACGCTTCCAGTGAAGTTTGGCAAACTTCTTTTGTCCACCTCTGTTTTACCGTCAAAGAACTCTTCCTTTTTCCTGGGCCTGCTCAACACACCCATCAGTTATTTCGAAGTCAGAACCGGATGAAACGAATCGCTAACTCAAGTGCGGGCTTTTCCATACTCGAAATGCTGATCGTGTTGCTCATCATCGCGACAGTTAGTGGGTATGCATTTGTTAGC
>QHXL01000632.1:0-1150 GCA_003222935.1 Acidobacteriota bacterium | reverse complement strand
CATTTGTTAGCTTCACTCGCACGCAAGCTAATTTGGCCCGCAATGATGCTGCCATGCGCTTTGTTGTCGCACTGGAGAAAGCTCAAAACGATTCTGGCAAACGACGTTATGCTCCGATCCCACAGATGGCCTACGTAAAGGTGATCGACTCCAAGTCGTATAGCTTGAGCATTGATGGCAACGGAGATGGAGTGATCGACTCGCCCCTCGTCACAACACTCCCCGACGTTCACACTCTTCACATCAAGGGACCATTCCCAAAGTATCTGAGGTACGACTGGCTCGGGCGATTTGTCGATAGCCAGGGTGAAGCAGTCACTGCACCGCTTGTCACGTTTGCTACCTCAACCGGAACCAGCATGGTTCGGGCCGAAACCGGAGGCAAGCCGCAAGTCATTTATGGGGAATGATGTTCATTTCAGATTGAAGATTTCAGAATGAAGATTGAAAGATCTTGGTCTTTGAACTCTGGACTGAGTGCTTTGGACCGAAATCTCCAATCTGAAATCTGAAATCTGAGATCTAACTTGACACTCATCAAGTTAAGAATGAATGATCGCTTTAGATGGCCGACATACTTCTCGTTGAAGATAAAGAAACACTCCGTCGAGTACTCTATCTCACGTTGGAAAACGCGGGTTATACGGTAACCGAAGCTGCTGACGCCAAGCAGGCCCTGCACCAGATCGCAATAAGTCGACATCGGTTGGTCCTCACAGATCTCCGGATGCCAAATGGATCGGGTTTGGATGTGCTGCGCAGCGCTCGCGCTGCAGACCCGGATGTACCCGTAATTGTCATGACCGCCTTTGGCTCTATCGACGAAGCGGTCCAGGCCATGAAAGATGGCGCCCACGACTTTCTGCAAAAGCCTGTCGATTCCAATCATCTGCTCCTGCTCGTCAATCGCGCACTCGAACAAGCCAGGCTACGAACCGAAAACATCCTCCTCCGCGAAGAATGGTCACGTCGGTATGGCTTTCCGCGAATCATCGGTGAATCTGAAGTCATCAAGCGCGCAGTGGGAGAAACTCAACGGGTCGCACAAACTGAAGCGACCGTGCTTTTGCTTGGTGAGTCAGGGACTGGTAAGGAACTCTTCGCTCGAGCCGTCCATCATCTTTCAAACCGTCGCGACAAAGCTTTCGTA
>QHXL01000623.1 GCA_003222935.1 Acidobacteriota bacterium | reverse complement strand
GGTGGTCGAAAGAGAACTAGAAACACCAAGAATCATCGCCTTTGTGATTGGAACCTTGTTGTACCTTTGGACGCGAGCCTGTTCCTTAGGGTATAAGTCTCCAAGTACTGTAGAGGCGTTTCCAAGATGGAAAAGATGCTCACATCATTTCAAATCAAGAATTTCAGGCTATTCCACGAACTTAGTATAGATCTGCTTAATCGCATTAACCTTATTGTAGGTAAGAACAACTCCGGCAAAAGTGCGCTCTTGGAGGCGGTGCAGTTGTACGTCAGCAATGGCTCGACGGGACACGTCCTTTTCAATCTAGTCACAAATCGCGACGAAACTTGGAAGGGGCAGTTGCAATCGGCAGAACTCCCCGTAGATAGTAACCCAATTAGACACCTGTTCTATGGTCACAAAATTCCACGGCTAGGAGAGCCGGGCATAGTACTGGGGCCGATCGGCCCAAGATCAAATCAGCTACAAGTATTCTCGGCCGCCTAAGTCGTAGGATTCTTCTTTCGGCGGACGAGGTGCCAACCGACTTATCGGAGCTTGAGATCGCGTTGGTTGCGAAAGAGCATAGGAAATTGAGACGTGTGTTTAGATTGGACCGTGATTTTGATGATGAGGGTCGCTTTCAGCGCAGAAGTGAAGTCCTTGGAAGAAGCGACTCGAAATTGCCGCTAGAGGTCCTTCCGACGAGAAATATAGCCGAAGATCGAATAGCCACCCTTTGGGATCAAATCAATCTGAGCGGGCTTGATGAAGAGGTCATACAAGGATTGCGGCTGCTTGATCCAACGATTAGTGGTGTCGCGTTCGTTGAATCGTCTCCGCGTAAATATCGTTCCGCTAGGACGCCAATAGTGAAACTAAGTTCCATGTCCGAGCCGCTTTCGTTGCGAACACTCGGAGATGGAATGACGCGAATATTTCAAATCATTGTTGCTCTAGTGAATGCTCAAAACGGGGTTCTCCTTATAGATGAGTTCGAGAATGGATTGCATTGGTCAGTCCAGCCCAAAGTTTGGGATATGGTGTTCCGTCTAGCTAGTAATCTGAACGTTCAGGTCTTTGCGACAACACACAGCCGCGACTGCATTGACGGCTACCAGCGAGTTTGGAAAGCACACGAGGAATTGGGAGCATTCTTTAGATTGAATGCCAGGCCGGACGGCGAAATAACCGTCACCTCATACTCCTGCGAAACGCTTTCGGATGCTTTGGAGACTGATGTCGAAGTGCGTTGATTGTGCATGCCAAATGATCCGTGTAAGTCTGAGACTAGTAGAATTCTCCTTGTCGAGGGGAAAGATGACTGCCACGTGGTTATGTCGCTTTGTAACGCTTACAATGTACCAGAAGTGTTTGGTTTGTTTGAGTGCGGAGGGTTTGACCAATTATTGAAGCGCCTAAATGCACTTGTTTCCGAACCCAATACTCCAGAGGTGATTGGGGCTCTGTTGGATGCTGATACAAATCTTTCCGCTCGTTGGAAAAGCATCACGGCTAAGTTAAGTCACTATGATTATGTGTTTCCCGCTCAACCCAACGTAAACGGCACAATTATCGAAGGGGATGGAGGATTGCCGAAGCTTGGAATCTGGTTGATGCCTAATAACCAGATCGCGGGGATGCTTGAGGACTTCTGTCTTGAAATGATTGACGCTGGGGCACGTGCAGGCGCAGAAACCGCCATCGCAAAGGCTGAAGGTGACGGCCTGACTACTTTCATCCCAAACCATCGATCAAAGGCGATTGTTCACACGTTTCTAGCTTGGCAAGATGAGCCAGGCAATCCTATGGGGCTTGCGATCACTCGACAAGCGTTAAGGCCTCAAACGAATACAGCTCGTACTTTTACCGAGTGGCTAGAACTCCTTTTTGGTTCCGCTTGATCTCCAAAACTTAGAGCTTTGGCGACCGTAATATCTTGTGCTTTTTCATAGTTGGCACAAAATCACCTTTCTGGATCTCTGTAACTCGCTGATTCTATTAGTCGAGAGAATTACATGCTGCGCGACTTGCCTCTCATTCTAGATCACCCATTTGCCGTCAGGCGAAATCGCCGGAGAAGAATCAACCCCTTTGCCCCTCGGCAGGCATTTCGGATTGCTGCCGTCAATGTCGCTTCTCCATATTTGAAGCCGCAAACGTCCGAGTAACCACCGAGTTCTGCCGCACTACTCTTTTCAGACTCACTTCTCCTCGCTGATCAGCAGGGCGTCTTTGGTAAAATGCCCGAGCGAGACCGCGAGTTGCTTCCCGTCGGGCGAGTACGCGAAATCCCGGATACCTTCCGGACTGAAGTCCGCGATCACAGTCGCTGGGCTGCCGTCCACGGGCTGACGCCATAAATACGCGACGCTGTTCTCTACTTTAGGAGCGCTAAAAACGAGCGAGCGGCCATCCGGCATCCAAACCAAGCGGCCCATGTCGGCGATCGGCACGGTAAAACGTTTTACGGGATCGCCACCGGTGATTGGCAGCAGCACAATGCGATAACCTGTTGCCCC
>QHXL01000089.1:3702-10554 GCA_003222935.1 Acidobacteriota bacterium | reverse complement strand
GCGTGAAGAGATGAAGACGGCCCAGGGTGGTCCAACTGACTAATTGCGAAACAAGGGAGTGAAGATCCACTCACCATGACTCTCAAGACCGTAGAAAGTGAGCACTGAAGATCTGGTACTGCGGCTCGCTACTCCCACGAATGGACCACTCGACTCGTCACCGACAGAGGACGTTGAACTGGACCTCGAGCCCTGGCCCAGGTTTACGAGCGCGGTGAGCTGAGGAACTGCAAATTGTTGTAACTGCGCCATTTGCGGATCGCGCGGCGGTGGAAGTACGGCGCCCGCATAAAGCATAACTGCCTGCTGAAAATCAATTAACGCATCCGAACGCGGACGAATAAATTTCCATTCACCTTCGATTGTGAGCGGGTCTCGAGCGGCACTGGCGCGAAGAATTTGCCGCGTCTTCGATCCACCTGGAATCGGAACGCCCTGGACCAGTTGGTCCATCGATGTCGGCAATGCCTGGTCGCCAGTCAGGCGCATCATAGTGAAACGATAGCGATAGTAATCACGAATCGCGTCAGCAACTTGTTCACCGCGAAAGATTGCTTCCTTCTCTTTTTCACGCTGCGTTTGTTGTTGAAGTCTTGGCGCTACAGCCATAGCAAACAGAGCCAGGACAGTCATCATGGCCAGCAGCGCCACGAGCGTGTAACCGCTCTCTGAGCGCGAACGAAGGTCGCCCTGGGCTCGCAACACGGACGATGAGCCACCGAGTCGCAACCCTAATATCTTGTGGTCGTCGTTTGTACTAGGGTTCGTCATCTTCAGCGTCAACTCGCGGTGTGGGTCGCGATTGCGGAGACCCGGGTAGTCGTTCACCTTCGGTCATGTTGAGACTGTGTCTGATCTTCAGGTTGGTATCAAGGAAGACAATCTCCTTTTCCGAGATGCTCGCCACTCGGAACCTGCCGCTCAACACGTCGCCTCGCTGCACACTTAATATCTCTTTGTTGTTCTTGTCTTGCAGCAAGGCAGTATCACCGACGTAATGCTTGGTACCAAGGATACCAACGTACGTGTAATTCGGAGTCGGAGGGGGAGCGACACTCAACCCAACTTGATTCGAGTACGCTCTGTTGTCTGGAGTGCGAACAACTATCTGACGCAAACCTGCACTGGCTATAAGTGACGCAGGTATTTGCGCGGACATTTGTTGCGGCCCTTTGTACTTGCTGGGAAGCTCTCGACCGTCGACGAAGATGCGCATCTCCGGTGTGAACTTGTCACCCGATACTTCGAGGGTAAATTCAGCAGTCTTCGCATAAACGTTTGAAGGCGAAACCGAAGCAACCAACACAGGCGGAGGCGGCGTGGGAGTGGGTGTCGGTGTTGCAGAGGCGACCGGTACCACAACTGTCTTTTCGTAGAAAGCAAAAATGTTTCTGCGCGCTTCCGGCACTCCCGTCAACGCGGCCGGTATGATGACGCCCTGCAGGTCATTGTAGTTTGTAGCAACCTGCTCGGGAGCTGGCGCCTGACGACTACCGGGTGCGGGAGCTGTTCGTTGTCCGACTCTGCTTGGACTCGGCGAGGGCGTAGGCTTACTGCTACCAAAACCAATAAACGTCCACCAGAGAAAGATGATTGCTACTAACCCCAGCACCGCTGCGCCAATTAGCTTTTTCTTTTCGCCAGGTTTACTCAAATCCGCTAGTTCCATTACTGCTCCTTACTAGCGTCAGAAACCGGCTCAGAACCGGCGCGCTGAAAGTATGTCGACATATTCAGTTGCAGACTCACAAGCGAGGCTCGAGTTCCCGAGCCACCTTCCGGAGTCGACGACGCAGACGAATTGTTAGCAGTCGCTTTTTGCAATTCGATTTGATTGATGATTACAAACTGCTTGCTCCGCTCAATGTCCTGGATGAAACGTCGGACGTTTTGATATGGCCCCTCAACTGTGACCATTACTCCAATGCCGGGGTATACACTTTGCCACTTCGTGTTCACGGATTTACCGGGGGTAGCTTTTGTACCCAATGGATCCAGTGCTGTGTATGAAGGCCCGGCGGAGTTCCAGAGGCCGTTCTTAAGAATCAGCTGATTCAACTCGGCGTACAACTGCATACGGCCTTCATCAGTGTTCACCAGGCTAACCGTTTCAAACCGTTGCAAGCTGTCGGCAATCTCATCAACAGTTTGCTTGGTGGTCTTTCCTTCATCAACCATTGTGCCCAGTTTCTTGAGATTGCTTTCCAGGCGACTGCGATCAGCGGCTGCTGTTTTCAAGCGGGTACGAGCCGGGGCAACAAAATAGATGTAGCTAAACAGGGCCAGGAGAAAGACAACGCAACTTCCCAGCAGTGCTGAGATCTCAGCGATTCCAAACATCTTGTTGGTTCGGGAATCCTTAAACACGTCAAACCGAGCAGTGAGTCGTTTGGCGTTATTCGGTCGAGGTGCTAACACAGGCTCTTCGTTCATTTAGTCACCTCACTCGCCTTTGACTGCTCGTTAGCCGCGATACGTTCGATAGCAACTCCCGCTCGCGGACGGTAGACTACGTCCAGTTCGTATTCCGTACCGGCCTCGGCTCGCCCCTTTTGCAGATTCTGACTCCTCAGATCCGCATGAAAGATTCCTTCACGATCCATAACTGAAATCATTTCAGTAATCGTAGTAGGAGCCTTAGAAAAGACCGCCAGCTCAAGCTGAGCGATCGTTTGATTCCCTTCGGTCGTCACTCCACGTATCGCTATACGCGACACTCTTACTTCATCTGGCAGAGACGACTCCAAATCCGCCAACAATCTGGACCATGAAAAACCCTTCCGATCGACCAATTCATGAGCTGCTCTAAGATCTAGCAACTGTTGGGCAGTCAATGATTCTTTGACCTTTTCGGCATTTGAGACGAGCTGCTGCTCTTTCTGCTTCAGCGCATTGACCTCAGCTTCAGCTTGAGCGGCACTTCGGTTGGCGCTAATGGTGAGTTGGACGACCAGCAGGAGTCCGACAAAGGATATAAAGAGGATACCGGCCGTGATTAACCACGGAAGTGCCCGATTATTATAGGGTCGAGAAGCTAGGTTTACGTTAACGCTCACTACGAAAAGTCCTCACTAGTTAAGGCGTGGCGGGTCTACCTGAAGAATACACGGGCAAATGAAACAATCGCAAATCAGCGTGACGGCCGACGCAGGTGTTACACGCCGCGAAAGTGTTTGTGTTGCAGAAAAAACTGAAGTTTCACTAAAGATGCCGGCGAGGTCTCAGCGGCTTGTCTGTGGCGGCCAGGGGTGTTCGATAAGCACAGATTGAGTTGCGACCGTTCCTCTTGGCTCGGTAAAGAGCCGAATCGGCCATCTCTGTCAATTGAATCGGATCCTTGGCATCCTCCGGATATGCAGCAATTCCGATACTAATCGTAATGTGAAAACCAACGTCTTCCTGATCACCCGAAGTTGACGTGGCGGATGAGAACAGGTGTGACTCAACCGATCGCCGCACACGCTCGGCAGCGACAAGTGCCTGGGCATAGTCAGCATCCAGGAGGAACGCCGCAAACTCTTCGCCACCAAAGCGAGCTGCAACGTCACCCGCTCGCAACGATGCCTTGATGATCACGCCGACATCCTGAAGCGTCCGACTGCCAACAAGATGACCGTAGTTGTCGTTTACCTGCTTGAAGTAATCGAGATCCATCATCAACACACAAAAAGGCATCTTCTCTTCTTCTGCGCGGGCAGCTTCGCGTCTCAGTTCGGTAAAGAAGGATTTGCTTGTAAGTAGGCCGGTGAGCTCGTCATGAACGATGAGACGATGAATCTGTTGGTGGAACTCTCGATCGATCTCATCAAGCATTTCAAAACGAAACAGGTGGTCGCCCACCAATATTTTGTCACCGTCGTTCAGCAACGTTTCGCTCACTGGCTGACCGTTAACGAGAGTACCGTTAGTAGATCCAAGATCCTTAATGCCAAATCGGACCGCGGCTGAAGAAGGATCTGTATGAGTCGAGATTTGTGCGTGAAGACGAGAGGCCTTGGGGTCGTTGAGCCGGATATCAGCATCGAGTGCCCGGCCGATCGTTACGACGTCTCTCTCCAATGGGATAGGAGTGGCGAGCAGCTCTCCCTTCAATGAAATCAATACTGGACGCCGCTCGACTTGGCTAGCAACGTCAAGCTTAACCTCGGCATTCAGCTGTGTTGTTGGAGACTCCTGTTCGTTCCGATTGCTGGTCATTAACGCTCGCGAACTAGCCGGGAATTTTATTAGAAGGAACCGTTACAGAAGCTATCTTAGCTCGCACTTCTCCACAGCAGCAAGAAGAGTAAGAATCACGCTCTCTAAAAGGCACCCAGCACATAATTGGCACATAATGGGCCGGGCCGACTTGTGACGCCGATCTCTAGCTCCTATAATTTCGCCAGTCATTTCAAGCGTAACCGGAGCCATAGTGGAAAATTCAGCGATACAACCCTGCTGCGACCCGATTGAGAACCCTTCCGTCGAGCGCGTGGCGCTTGCAAATCTCCCCACCGAATGGGGCGATTTTCAGATAGCCGGCTATCGTTCTTTAATCAGTAAAGAAGAGTATGTTGTTCTTTTTAAAGGCGAGATGAACCGTGAGACACCGACGTTGGTTAGAATTCACTCCCAATGTTTGACGGGCGACGTCTTTGGATCAACGAAGTGTGACTGCGGCGAGCAGCTTCACACAACGCTCCAAATGATCCAGCAGGAAGGTAGAGGAGCGATTGTTTACCAACAGCAGGAAGGTCGCGGCATTGGCATACTAAACAAAATCCGGGCCTATGCTTTGCAGGACCAGGGAGCAGACACCGTAGAAGCAAATGAGCGACTCGGCTTAGCGGTCGATCTACGTGATTATCAACAGTGTGCAGAAATACTTTTTGATCTGGGTTTGTGCAACGTGAAGGTGATCTCAAATAATCCGCTCAAACTCCAGGCACTCGAAGATGCAGGCTTAAAGATTGTCGAGCGCGTGTCGATTGAAGTGGACTCAGCTGAGGACGCTGCTGGTTACCTGCGCACCAAGAAGGAAAAGATGGGCCACCTTTTGGAGCTCAATAGAAACTGATTAGATCAGACCAGCAAAAAATTAGAGAGGCCGCTTAACTGAAGCGGCCTCTTTTTTGTGAGCGGTATCTATAACCTACTGTTGGCTGCGAAGGTCATTGATAGTCTTTTTTATTCGTTCGGCATCGGGTGGCTTCGTATCAAGCTTCAAGTACTTCTCCAGCTCGTCGGCCGCCTGCTGGTTCTTCTTCGAGGCCATATACACGCCGCCAAGGTACTTATGTGCGAGAGCCAGGTTATCAGCGCCATTACTGATGGCCAACTCCAACTCTTTTTCAGCATCGGGATACGATCTTAAGTTCACCATGACGAGACCTAAATAGTAGTGAGCCGGTGCAAGTTTCTCGTTAAGTTTTACGGCCTCACGTAAATGAACTTCTGCTTCAGTTATGTTTTTCAGATTGAACAGCGCGATGCCGAGATTCAACTGCGCGATTACATCGGCAGGTGCAATCTTTACCAAAGTTGTAAAGGTCTCGGCGGCTTTCGCCATGTCTTTCGACTTCATGTACAGAGAACCCAGGTCGCCGAGAGCAAGGGTGAAATTCGGGTGGATCAACAAGGCAGCATTGAATTGGTCAATTGCTTTCTTAATGTTGCCTTCCCGATCAGCTTGTTGAGCTTTCCGATAAGCTTCGACTGCAGCCGGTGGTAACGAAGGATCCGGCTTTGGCTTAAGAAAGATCGGCACAGTGAGGACGCGTCCACCGTTGCTTGCTTCCCGATCTATAGAGACATTCTCAACTGCTGTTTCATACGCGCTTCCCCCGTCGACGGTAATCGTGTACGGTCCCGCCTCCAGTCGGTTAAAGCGAAAGGCGCCATCGTCGTCAGTCTGAGCACTCAGTGAAATGAAGTTCGAGCTATCGAGTCGGATTCTGACTCGTTTGTTCGTTTCCGCACCCGGAAAATAAACTTTGCCTTGTATCGTATGAATTCCACCGCTCGTACTCGGAAGTCCTCGAGAGCTACCGACACCTCCCTGTCCTAAAACGAGCAGGGGCAGGAGCACTGTTAAGACAACGACTGCAAAGACTCGCGTTGTGCAGACGAAGAAGTGACGTAAAGAATGATTCATATCTATTCCCCTGTAGTTGAAGTTGTTTCTAATGCTTTGAACGTAGTTCTTTAATCTTATGGTGAAGCACTTCTGCGTCGGGAGCTTTAGGGACGAGCTTGAGATAAGTTTCCAACTCGTCGGCCGCCTCCTTGTACTGTTTTCTTTCATAGTAAATGCCACTTAAGTATCTGTGGGCCAACAGTACTTCAGTCGATTTTGACGCAATGGCAATTTCGAGTTCTTTTTGACCCTCGTCAAGTTTCCGTTGAATTGCCAGGGCAATGCCCAGGTACATGTGGGCTGTTACGGCACCACCTTGTTTGGTTACAGCGACTCTCAACTGTTCTTCCGCTTCCGGTAGACGGCGCAGATTCAATAGTGCAATCCCATAGTTAAGTCGCGGCTGAAAATCCTCAGGAACCAGCTTTACCGCTTGACTCAGTGCGTCTGCTGCTTTCTCTACATCTTTGGCTCTCAAGTACTGAACGCCCAATTCGTTCAGCGCCAGCGCAAACTCGGGATGGATCACCAACGCTGCTTTCAAGTCAGCAATCGCTTTCGCTGTATCGCCAAGTTCAACCGCGGCTAGGGCTTTCAAGTAGAGATCGCGCGCTGGTTCCGGTATTGAAGCGAGTGCTGCGTTAACCACTCCGGCCTTAAGGTAACTCTCCTGTTTCAACCGCAAAGAAATATCGACTGTGTAGAGTCGACTGATGGGTGGCAAAGTAAGACCGCGA
>QHXL01000089.1:1848-3664 GCA_003222935.1 Acidobacteriota bacterium | reverse complement strand
ATTTTCAATTGAGACCGGTTCTTGCGCTACCTCGTAATCGCCGCCCGCATCAACTACGACGGTGTACGAACCGGGGTCCAATCCTTTAAAAGCGAAGGCGCCGTTCGCATCTGAGAACACCGAGAGCTCTCCCGAGTTCAAACTCTTTAATTTGACCCTTACGCGCACGTCCGAACGTCGGCCTGAAGGGAAGTAGATGCGACCGGAAATGGTGTGCCGACCTCCGGTGCCCATTGAGTCGACACCGGAACCTCCTTGTGCGGAAACAGTAGTCGAAATGAGCGCTAGCCAAAGGAAGATAAGAATTAACTTATTGTGATCGAACAGGGAGAGTGGACGCGAGCTAGATTGCATTGCCGAATTCCTTTGCTAACCGCCCGGAAGGTTACGACTCTAAGTTTAACAAGTGCGGGGGAGACAGATTACCACAAAAAAGAAGAGGGAGAGATGCGAGCACCTCTCCCTCGAACATGCTTTTCGAAGTCTCTTGAGACTCAGAAAAACTAAACGGTTAGAACTGGAACTTCACACCCAACCGAAGTGCTGACGGGAACTGGAAGATCGTGCCCGAACCATAGAATGGATTCGCGACTGCCGGAACACCCGTAACACCACTGTTGATTGAGAATGTCTCATCCAGACGAATTGCGCGCTGGCTGTTGAAGACATTGAACCAATCCACCTGGAGGCGGAGTTCCTTTTTCTCGTCAAATTTGATCGGATAATAAGCGTTCATATCCAGATTGAAAGTTGTCGGCGTTCGGTTTGAACCGATGCTGTCAACCTTGTTGGCGAAGCCCGGAACGGTCGCAGTGACAGCCGGAACGATTGCCGTACCGCGTTGTGCGCCGAATCCTTCGTTATTGCCGTAGTCCACGTGCGGAATCAACTTGTTGTATGGAATACCAGACTGCGCACGGAACGAAGCACCAATTAGGAATTTCCACGGTGTGCGATAGCTACCGTCAAATTTGAACTGGTGCGGACGATCATTCGGCAAGCGACCATAGGTACCTGGCAAGAGGCTCACCAAGTCGAACAACGAAGTGATGTTCGGGTCTGACTGGCCGTTGTCGTTTCGGAACAGACCTTCGTAGTTTCCGATCAAGCTTGAATACACATACGAAGCGATGAACTGATAGTTATTCGTAAATCGCTTGGTGGCTGTGAACTCAAGACCACGATAGTAACGTCGAGCTGGTCCGAAACACTGACTCACACCCTGTGGCGGAGGCAGACATGAAAGTCTATTTGTTTCGCTCTGTCCTGGATTGAACAAGAAGTAATTGTTGCCGTCGTCGAACGAACCGTCTTCAATTACTGTCGCCTGGTTTCTGTAGATACCGCGGAATCCAAGTGCCAAGTCCGCGACGACTTCGTATTCCACGCCGGCCGTATATTCATTGACGGTCTGTGGATTAAGGTCGAAGTCAATTGGAGTTGCTGCAGCACCAAAGTTGCCGCTGCTGACCGTTAGAGGAGCAGTGATTGGTGCGTTAACGCGGTTGACGCGGAACTGCTTGTCGGTCTGGCTGTTCTCGCTACCGGCACGAACGTTGACGTCCAGCGGAAGCGGGGTTTCCAGGTAACGTGCAAAGTTCGCGAAAACCTTGCCCTTACCCTGACCGGTGAAGTCCCAAATTACGCCCAAACGCGGCTGCATGTTGTCGAGGAAGTTGTTGAGCTTCAAGTACTCGACACCAAGATTTCCAAACGACTGCTGATAATCCCAACGCAGGCCACCATTAAGCTGAAGATTTGGCGTCAGCTTGTAGTCGTCCTGAATATAGAAGCTTTCAGTTCTACTGTTGGTTTT
>QHXL01000089.1:0-1833 GCA_003222935.1 Acidobacteriota bacterium | reverse complement strand
GGAGCGTTAAGAGCTTCGCTCGTAGTGATGGTGTCTGTGATAGCACTTGTGACACCCGGAACTGCACCAGCCAGCACCGCGGGATTGATAACTGCGGTCGCAGCGGATGCCGGGCAAACGATCGTGGTCGTACGTTGCGTACAAACTGAGAAACTGTTTGTTATGCGGTAACCATTGACCTTGTTGATGCCGGTGGAACCAGCCAGGCCAAATGGATCGTTAAAGGTTGCGGCTGGACCAGATGAAATCTGGTTGATGTCGTAAATATTGTCATTCCATTCAAAGCCATACTTGAAAGTATGATTGCCCCAGATGTTCTGGAGACGTGCCTGAAATTCGTGACGATTACGATCCTGGGTTTGAAAGAGACCAAAACCCTGCCGCAGGTAACCACGCTGCAAAGTACCAGCCGACTGGATGAAATCCACAAAGCCAGTCGAGTTTGGTGTTACAACGCCTGTAGTTGCATTAACGTTATTCGGAAGAAGAACATTGGTTGATGTAACGTTTGCGATTGATCCAGATGGCGCCAGAATCGCAAAGTTGTCGGTGATGAGTGGTGTATTTAGAACACTGGCAAGCGGCAGGATGTTTGCGCGCTGCAAGTGAAGACCAAAAGCAAACTCACCAATCCAACGTGGGTTGAAGGTCGAGTTCAAACGAAACGCGTAATTGCTTCCGCCTGTTTCGGCAGTACCCTGGAAGGTATTCGGGTCGGCACCAAATCCTGAACCACCGAAGAGGAAGCCTTCCTGCTTCGTGAAGTCACCAAATGTTGAGAAGGTGAATGTGTGATTCTGGTTAATGGCCCACGTGAGCTTGCCGGAATAAAACGGCGTCGTGATCTCATTTTCCACTTCCTTGTGGAAAGTCTGAGTCAGGAAGCTGTTCTTGCGACGCTGTGGATTGAACGCACCGAAGAACCAAAGCTTGTCTTTTGCAATCGGTCCACCAATGTCGAAACCTGCGTCGACTTCTGAGAAGCCATTCGGAGCAGAACCGGTGAACGGAAACTGCTTGGTCTCGCGGACTAAACCTTTGCTCTGGAAATAACCAAACGCATCGCCGTGAAACTCGTTACTACCGCTCTTGGTGATGACGTTGAAAATACCACCGGTTGCGCGGCCGTACTCAGCACCGTATGCACCAGTCTTGATTTCAACTTCCTGCACAAATTCGAAGGGCAGGTTCGCACCCGAACCACCAAACGCCGGGTCGGTCGTGTTCACCCCATCGAGGATGTAGTTGTTTTCCGGACCAGAGGAACCCGCTACTGAAGGGTCACGGTCGCGACCAGAAGCGTCGCGCAGACCTGAGCGAGTAAGCCCCTGCACCGTTCTGGTGGTTGGGAAATTCGAGAACTGGTCGCTCGAGATATTTGAGCCGGTTGTGTTTCCGCTCACATCTACGGCAGCACCCGAGGTATCCGTAACGGTTACGCTCGCCTGTGCGCCAGCGGCTTGAAGCTGAACTTCAACCGAGGAACTTCTTGATAGATTAACTTCAACTTCTGATTTTTCGAATTTTGAAAAACCTTTTGTCGCTTCGACTTCCACCGTATATCTTCCCGGGGGAAGATTTAAGATCTTGAAACGACCGCTATCGTCAGTGGTACCGCTTTGGGCCGAGATCAAATTGGAGCTTGAGACCCTAACAGTCACACCAGGTACTGCTGCTCCAGTGGAGTCAGTCACCGTACCTTCTAATGAACCTGTCGTTGATGACTGTGCGAGCGCGCTGCCACTAAACAACGCAAAGCACATCAGGAGCATCGACAAGCCAAAAAACTTAAGGACATTCTTCATGTTCTGCTTTCCTTTCTTATATTAGACG
>QHXL01000088.1:7398-16083 GCA_003222935.1 Acidobacteriota bacterium | reverse complement strand
GTGTTGTCTTTGTCGATGGTGATTTTCTTGGCGCGTCCCAGGTCCTCGATCTTGACGTTTTCGAGTTTGATACCCAGGTCTTCGCTGATCACCTTGCCACCGGTAAGAATCGCGATGTCTTCGAGCATTGCTTTACGACGATCGCCAAAGCCAGGAGCTTTCACAGCAGCAATGTTCAACGTACCGCGAAGTTTGTTGACCACGAGGGTTGCGAGTGCTTCGCCTTCAACGTCTTCCGCGATGATGAGCATTGGTTTGCCCATCTTGGCAACCTGCTCGAGCAGCGGCAGAAGATCCTTCATCGAGCTGACCTTCTTTTCGTTGATCAGGATGAGTGGATTGTCGAGCACTGCTTCCATGCGTTCCGGATCGGTTACGAAGTACGGGCTCAGATAACCGCGGTCGAACTGCATACCTTCGACAACCTCGAGTGAAGTGTCCATGGTTCGCGATTCTTCAACGGTGATAACACCATCTTTGCCGACCTTGTTCATTGCTTCGGCGATGATGTTTCCGATTGTCGTGTCGCCATTGGCGGAAACAGTTCCGACCTGGGCGATCATGTCGCCCTTAACGGGCTTTGACAGACGCTTGATTTCTGACGTGGCTTTCTCGACGGCCTTGTCGATACCGCGTTTGAGGGCCATCGGATTTGCGCCGGCGGCAACTGTCTTCACGCCTTCGCGGAAGATGGCCTGGGCCAAAACGGTTGCGGTGGTTGTGCCGTCACCGGCTACATCTGAAGTTTTCGACGCAACTTCGCGAACCATTTGCGCGCCCATGTTTTCGAGCGCATCTTTCAACTCAATCTCTTTTGCGACGGTCACACCGTCTTTTGTGATGGTGGGTGAGCCAAACTTCTTGTCGATCACAACGTTGCGTCCCTTGGGACCAAGTGTGATCTTTACAGCGTCGGCGAGTTGATTAATACCGCGCAGAATCGCCGCCCGCGAGTCCTCACCATGAATTACTTGCTTTGCCATTCTCTTTCTTCTCCTACTGAATTGGTGGATAAGTTTGACTGAATATCAGTCAATGAAAAAAGCGGCCGAGTCTTGAAGACTACTTGCCGCCCTTTTTGCCGCCAGCAGCTGAACCGGCGCGCTCGAGGATTCCCAAAATCTCGTCCTCTCGCATGATGAGAAACTCTTCGCCGTCGATTTTGATCTCCGAGCCACTGTATTTACCAAACAGCACTCGATCGCCAGCTTTCACATCCAAAGCCTGACGAGTTCCGTCGTCCTTGTATTTACCCTCGCCGACGGCTACTACTTCGCCTTCCTGGGGTTTTTCCTTGGCCGAATCGGGAATAATGATCCCACCGCGTACCTGCTCACCTTCTTCAATACGCCGGAGGATTACGCGGTCGTGAAGAGGTCTAATGTTTGTTGCCATACTTATCGATCTCCTTTCGAGTTCCGTACAAAATTCGTTGAAATTGGTATTAAGACGATAGCCCTGAGTATATTTTCTAGCACTCTGTTTAGAGGAGTGCCAAGAATAGAGCGAGTGTTGAGAGGTTGTCAAATGTCCGACGTGATTGCCTGGGGGATTGCCAATTTGCGAATGCCGATTGCCGATTTCAGAGCACTCTCAATGTAGCGAGTGCCGCAACCTGAACCCTGTTGCCAGGAAGCAATTGGAAATCGGAAATTGGAACTTGGCAATATTACCGGCGAGCAGTTTTCTTGGCGGTTCTGGAGTCGATTCGTCGTTCCTGCTTGTGATAGCTAGCGACGCGTTTTGAGAGGGTGTTTCGATGGATTCCGATGGCGGCGGCTGTCTTGGAGAGGTGTTGCTTGTGTCTGGATAAGGCCTTCTTTATGTAGAGTTTCTCAAACTCGGCCATGGCCTCGTCCAGTAGGATTTGGCCCTCCAACATTTCATCAATCAAATTTTCAAGGCGATTGTGCATATCCGGTCCGTAACGACCTCAATTTTTAGAACTCACCGACAGTTGGTTAAAGTTCTCTTCCCGCTAAGAGTTTGTACGCTTCAACATAACGCTCCGTGGTTGCCTGGGCGACTTCCGGTGGAATGGCTGGGGCTGGTGGCTTCTTGTCCCAGTCGAGCGTCTCGAGGTAATCCCGAACGAATTGCTTATCGAACGAAGGTTGGGAACGTCCTGGTTGGTACTGGTCAGCAGGCCAAAAACGCGAAGAGTCGGGAGTCAATACTTCATCGACGAGAACCAACTCACCATTTTTGTCTAAGCCAAATTCAAATTTCGTATCCGCGATAATGATTCCGCGTTCACGAGCATAGTTGCGAGCCTCTGAATAAAGACGCAAAGACGTATCACGTAGCTGGGCAGTAGCGTCAGCGCCAATGATGTCGCGCACCTGAGCTTCACTAATGTTCTCGTCGTGACCTTCTTCAGCTTTTGTCGAAGGTGTAAACAGTGGTTCAGGTAACTCTGCCGACTCCTGCAGGTTTTCAGGTAGCTTGTGACCGCACACTTCGCCAGTCTTCAAATAATCTTTCCATCCTGAACCGACGAGGTAACCGCGATCGACACACTCGACTGGAAAAACGTCGGCTCGTCGTACCAGCATCGATCGTCGCGCAAGCACTTCCGAGTGACGTTGAATGTTCTCGGGCATTTGGGAGACATCGCTGGTGAGCAAGTGATTTGCGACGACATGTCCTAACTTGTCAAACCAAAACTGTGACAAGGCAGTTAGCACTTCGCCTTTGCGTGCAATAGGTGTTGGCAACACACAGTCGAACGCAGATATCCGATCCGTTGCGACAATCAACAATCGATCGTCGTCAACAGCGTAGACATCGCGAACCTTGCCGCGTCGAGTCAGCGAGAGATCAGAAAGAGAAGTTTGCAGTAGAGTGGCCGCACTCATTATTGATTGCTGCCTGATGCAGCGACTATGTTCATTTTAAGATTAGAGGCAAGGCGGATTTTGCTCGCGCGAAAAAAGTTTGTCAAGACACGTTGTGATTTAAGTCAGTGAAGATTGAAGATTGAAAGGTCATTGCCGATTTCCAATTGCCGATTGCCGATTGAAATGTTGTTCGAAGTTAATGTCGTCACGATCATAAAGGGAATCGTGGAGCACTGCATTTGTAAATTGGCAATCGGCAATTGGCAATCGGCAATGACCTGATTAGAGAGCGTCCTTCAAACGTTGGATTTGTGCAGCATGATTGTGAGCGTGGTCGGCGTAGATCGTTAACCACTTCTCAACCGAATAAGGTCCGCTCTCTGTGTGAACACCCGATCGCTTCCAATCCTCTTCCTTCATAACATCGAACAGCTGCGCAGTTGTTACTCGCGCTGCGCGAAAGGCTTCGAGTGCCGGCGCCATGTCGCGATCGTTGTAATGTAGTTTCTCTGCGAACTGATCCTGGTCGTAACCTTCAATCACTGGATTATCTTCGACAAGAAGTTTGCGCAAGCGGAAGGCAGATGTACTTTCGCTGTCGCCGAGGTGATGGATAATTTCACGAGCACTCCATTTTCCGGGAATCGGGTGCGCGCTCAAACTTGAAGCGGGAAATCCATCAAGCGCTTTCACCACTTCATCGAAGCCGGCAACGTACAGAGCGATAAGGGTACTTCTTTCTTCAGGGGTCATTGCTGGTTCCTTTCTCTTGGGGATTGTCCGTTCTACAATCAAAGCATAGCAGATTTGAAAATGGCGATCTTGGATACCAAAAGCAAAGGGAGCAAAGGGAGAGAATGATGTTGAGCAATCGAGTATTGAAACCCTGGGCATGGATTCTTCACCTTGTATTACTGTTAACGTTGGTCGGTAGTGTTGCCGCGAAGCCGATACCCGACCCGCAGACTCAGCGAGTAGCCAGACCTTTTCCGCCCACGCAATACATACCCGACCATGATTTCGATATCCGGCACATTGCCCTGGATCTTCGATTTGATTGGGAAAAAGAACAACTCATCGGCCGTGAGACCATCATTTTCGCCCCGCTGATCGCTAATCTCGGTGCCATTACACTCGACGCGGCTAACATCACTCCCACTTCGATCAAGCTCTCATCGGGTTCGAGCCTTCAATTTCAAATCGAACCGGCCAGGGAAAAGGTCGGGATCAGCCTGGACCAAGCGTATAAACCTACAGACGTCTTAACAATGGTGATCGAGTACCACACCAATGGACCGCAGAAAAAAGGTGTACCTGGGCTAGTCGGCGTTGGGCTCAAATTTCTTAAACCTGGGCCAGACGATCCATTGAGACCAAAACAGATCTGGTCACAGGGCGAAAGTGAATACAACCATTACTGGTTTCTTTGTTACGACCATCCAAATGATTTCTTTACGTCCGAATTGAGCGCCACAGTTGAGAAGCCACTGAGGGTAATTTCCAACGGTGGGCTGGTTGATACCAAAGAGAATGGTGACGGAACCAAAACCTATCACTGGAAGATCGACCAACCGCACGCGAGTTATCTCACTTCAATCATCGTCGGAGACTTCTCTGAGATCACTTCGGATTACCTGGGCGTTCCAATCACCACATACGTCTATCCAAATGAACTGAACGAAGGAAGGATCACAGCCGCACGTTTGCCGGAGATGGTGAAATTCTTTTCAGAAAAAACCGGACTGAAATATCCCTACGCCAAGTACGCCCAAACAACTGCTCATGACTTCGGCGGCGGAATGGAAAACATTTCTGCGACTACACAAACCGACAACATGATTCACGACGCGCGTACTGAACTCGACTCGACGAGTGACGGGTTGCAGTCGCATGAACTCGCGCACCAGTGGTTCGGCGATTATCTTACGGCGCGTAGCTGGTCGGACATTTGGCTGAACGAGAGCTTTGCGACTTATTTTCAAGCTATGTGGGACGAGTACAAACTGGGTTCGGATGATTTTCTATATACGGACATCAAGGCCAATCAGGATTCTTACTTCATTGCCTGGAAGCAAGGTAATCGACGTCCAATCGTAACCAAGAACTACTCGGCGCCTGACTCAGTCTTCGACACTTACGCATATCCTCGCGGTGGTGCAGTGCTGCATATGCTTCGCAAGGACCTTGGCGAGGAAAACTGGTGGCGCGCTATCAACTATTACCTGAAGAAATATTCTAATCAACCAGTCGAAACCGAACAGTTGCGGATCGCAATTGAAGAATCAACGGGCCAGTCGATGGATTGGTTTTTTGACGAATGGCTCTACAGGATGGGCCATCCCGTATTCGAAGTAACAAAGAGTTACGATCCTGCGACTCACATGCTCCAGCTGGTCGTTCGACAACAACAGACCCAGGACCCTGACTCTCAATATCCCCAAGTCGGCCTATTTCAAACTCCGGTTGAGATCGAGATTGGGACTGCGAGTAAAACAAGCATCGAGCGAGTTCGAATCGAACCCAGAAAGGAACAGACCTTTTCGTTCAAACTTGATTCCGAGCCGCTACTTGTGAATTTCGATTACAAGGGCACTCTCATAAAGGAATTGGAGTTTAAGAAGACAACGGCTGAGCTTGCTTATCAACTGGAAAAGGATCAGGACGTATTGGGAAGAGTTTGGGCACTCGGACAACTTAGCTCCCAATGGAAAAACCAGGCCTCGTCAGAAGCCAAAGATGCTATAGCAAATGAGTTGGCCAAGGCTGTTGCAACCGACAAGTTCTGGGGAGTTCGTCTGGAGGCGGCTACGGCGTTAGCCGACGTTACTGGACCAGCAGGGCGAAATGCTTTGATTGCTGCTACCCGCGACTCAAACGCGAGAGTTAGGGCGCGTGCAGTAACTTCACTCGGCCGGACAAACGACGCGACCCTGGCGAGTCTCTACAAGGATCTCTTGAACGATCAGAGTTACGGCGTAATCAAAGCCTCGGCACTCGCTTTGGGACAGACTAAGTCGCCGACTGCTTTCGATGCACTCGCTACCCTGCTCAAAACGTCTTCATGGCGCGACAACATAAGAGTATCAGCGTTGGCGGGACTTGGAGCTTTGGGTGACAAGAAAGCAATGGACTTAGCGGCCAGGTACCTGGAGCAGGGGAATTTGCCGGCCGTTCGAGTGGCAGCAGTCAAAGTTATTGGAACAGTTGGCAAGGGTGACCCGAATGCCTTTGCGGTCGTCGCCAGGACTCTGGAAGAGGCTGTCAGAACGCAAAGTTCCCAATTAGTCTCGGCGTCAGGCGAAGCATTGGTGAGTGTTGGTGACCCGCGAGGCCTGGTTGTATTTGAGCGACTGACAAAAGATGTCAGTAATGCACAGTACCTCGCTGTGCTGGCCCAATTCCAGGAGCGACTACGAAAAGGAGTCTCCGGAATGGATAAGGGCCAGACAGCGAATTGAACTATTGGCTGATTTGGATTTGTTGAAGTTGTCTTTTTGAAGGCGTCCGTAAGTCCTTAGTGCAGGTAGATCTAAACTTAGTACTTGAACAGATGCCTAGTCCTCCTGTACTATCCACCTGACCGAGTCGCGTCGGCCCCAACCGACGCAAACCCGCTTAAGCCTCCTGCTTGTCAGTCCAGACACGAAAAACTCTGATGGCCACAGCTACTGACAGACAGAAAATAGTCAAAGAAAACTTTAGTGTACCTGAAGCAGGTGAACGAAAAGTGACTCTGCTTGTTGTCGAGGATGATGAAAATATCTCGACTGCTATCAGCGAGTATTTCTCTCGCGCCGGGTACAATGTGAAAACCGTCGAAGATGGCCTGAATGGCGTGAAAGCGGCTTTGGATGATCCTCCGGATGCCGTAGTTCTCGACCTGATGTTGCCAAAGATGGACGGTTTGGCCGTTTGCAAAGAACTTCGAGAAAAGGTCGGTTATCTTCCGATTCTCATGCGGGGCTGATGATTACATCACCAAACCCTTCAGTCTTCGAGAACTCGAAGCACGGATCAAATCCGTGTTACGAAGAACGCGCAGTGGACCCAGCCCAGACGGAATACGCGACGAAGCTCCAATCGTTCGCGGTAGACTCAGGATAGACTCAGCCAAACGCGAAGTAACAATTGGAGAGCGTCAGGTTGAACTTACGCCGAAGGAGTTTGATCTCCTCCGGCTCTTTGCATCAAACCCAGGACGGGTGTTTCCTCGCAAGTATTTACTTGAAAAGATCTGGGATTATTCTTACGAAGGCTACGACCGAACGATCGATTCACACATCAATCGCTTGCGAGCCAAGATCGAAGAGAATCCAGAGAATCCTCAGATGGTTCTAACTGTCTGGGGTATCGGCTACAAGTTTAGCGACGAACAGTAGCTCCTCGTTCCTTAGTTCCCCGCAGCACCTTCGCCAGGCCCAGGCAATCCAAGCCAACAACTGGCCAGTTGGAACTCAGACCTTCAACCGAAGGCCTGTGTATCTCATCACTTCAAATGAAGAACTCTTTAACACGTAGTCTAAAAATCCAAGTTCCCAGCAGTTGGGTAGAGGCTTGCCCGCACCTACTCTTCACCCTCTTTCTTATCATCCTTCCAATTTTCGAAGCTCGCGCACAAAAGCCCGATGTCGGCGTCACCGTCTCCAGCGTCTCCTCGCATCCAACAGCCACGGGAACGGTGGTTACCATTGGAGCTGACAGTTCATTGGGTAGAGCTCAAACGTGGCAAGACAAGGAAGGCTTTCACGTTGTCGTTCCCGATGCCGGCGTTTCGGATTTAGTTAAGTCAGGAAAGGGACTAAGAGTACGTCGAGTCGGAAGCGCCATCGAGATTCTTTTACAGACCAGGCAGGGAACTCCGGTTGCGGTGCAAACAGTCGATAACCATCTGAATCTCACCATTGATGGAAGACTGGATGGTGGCCGGGGCGACTCGGAAACCACTACCGCCCCACAAGAAACCGGATCGACCCAGACTCCTGCATATACCCCGGGGCCCGTTTATTCAACCCCGAGTTATCCGACTTCGGCGCCGAGCTATTCAACCGGAAGTAGCTATCCCGCGGAAACAACCTCTTCATCCGCTTCCACACAGAGTGCTCAAACACCTGTACAAGCTGCCCCGCCAGACGGTCAGGCTCAAGTTCGTGAAGCTGGCGAGTATCAGGCGCAGGAAGAAGGGAATGTTGTTGAAAACGCACCTGAAGACGAAGGAATGCTTGGTTCGGTTTTCTCTGGGACCAGCGTCGCCGTCGTCTTGTTTCTGGCGATAGTTGCCTTGGTTGTTGTACGTAAGAGTCGTTCCAGGAACCTTGACCAGGTCGAAAAGAAAAGTGCTTTTGAAGACGCGCGCGAACAACACGAGATGGTTGACGCATTTGAAGCAGCAAGTGCGAAAGAGCCAAACACCGCAATGGTTCGTAGCAAAGGTGCTCAGCCTGTTAATGGTCGGTCGAAAGACCGCAAGCAACAATTAGAAAAACCTGTCCCTAACGTTCCGACCTCCCTCTTCGGCGCGTACCGCATCGATCAAGAAGTCGGCAAGCTTGTTCTCGGTCAGGCACACCGAATGGATGTGCTCGCATCTCGTGCGTCCGACGATCGACGCGCAATTGAAGCTTCACTGATTAAAGCGATCGTTAGTCCGGGTTCAGCGGAAGACGAACGACGGCGTGCACGTGAGGCACTTGTAGAGTATGGATTTGTCGCCCGACAATCGGCATCACTCCTCTTAGCGGCAGAGGCTTTTGACCGAACTTCTGCAGCCCGATCGCTAGGCGAAGTCGGTTCGGCTGCGGCTTTGCCATTTCTGTTGGAAGCTTTATATGACGTCGAATCGATCGTT
>QHXL01000088.1:4136-7382 GCA_003222935.1 Acidobacteriota bacterium | reverse complement strand
ATTGGTGAACTAAAAGACCCATCAGCCATCGGCGCCTTACTGGATATGGCCCGCAAGCATCCCGACGTTCCCGCAAGTCTGGTGAGCCGTGCCTTAAGTGCCTGTTCAGTGGAGGGACTAGGCTTCCTCGATGCGATCCTGCCCGCCACATCGTTCTTAACTGCCGGATCAAATGAACACGGTGGTTTCGACTTTACACATATGGAGCCGACATCGTCGGTGGAAGAACTTCCCGAAGAGACCGACGAAGAAGGATTCAGGGACGCTCTCGATAGAGCTTTAAGTGAAAACGTCGATGAGCGGAATGAGGCAGTTAAGATCCTTGCACAATTCCCCGTTAAGTCTGCGGTGACCTGCCTGGTCGAACTTGCTCAATATGACCCTGAGTCAACAGTTCGAGCCCTGGCTGTCTCTAGTCTGGCGTTCATAGACCACGAGTCAGTCTTCCCAGCTGTTCTAGTGGGCATGGCTGACGAATCACGCGAAGTGCGAGCCGCAGCTGCACGCGCACTCAGTCGACTAAATTTTGATCGCTCCGAAGCCTACGTACACGTTACACAAACTGCGGACAACGAGACTCTGATGAATGTTGCCCGCGCCTGTATCAAGGCAGGAATCCTTTCCCAGAATCTTGATCGTCTGGCTAGCGGCGATCGCCGACAAGCTTATGAAGCATTCACCTTGATTTGTCTGTTAGCAAAAGCCCGGCTGACGGATCCCGTCCTCGAGGCGATCGTAAATCATTCGAACTCCAAGGTTCGAGTAAGTGCCGTTCAACTCCTCGCAGGGACTGGTCAGGAGTATTTGTTCGATCAACTTCAAGAACTCGCCACGTGTTCAGACATGGATGAAGAAGTAAAGACGGCGCTGCTTGAAGCGATGTACAAATTGGAACAGGGGAAACCGCAAGACGAAGCCCCGCTGGATAAGTTTGTTATCCGGGAATCTGAAGACGAATTCGAAACCTTCCAACCTAAGGAGATGGATATCGAACCCGCACCAGCTTTTGATCTTGACGTGGCATCACGCGTCAATGAGCTTGAAACGTAGTCCTCTGGACGACCACCGATTGAGGATTGCATAATGATAATGTCGTAGCTTCCTCATTGCCCCAATGAAGCCGAAGAGCACAAAAACTACCTCTCATAAAACTGCGCGAGCGATCGCATTGGTGTTGAGCTTTGTCGCTGCTGCCTGGTTCGGTTTTGCGCCGGCCTCGGCCCAGAGCAACAAAGCAAGGCGAGTCGTCTCGATGAAAGCGAACGACTCCCGCGAGGGTGCCAAAGTAACTGTCGTAGCAGATGTGGCTTTGAACGATTACGAGGCCTTCCGCCGCGGCGATCGTTTTTCAGTCAAACTTCCGGCTTCCGAGTTTGCATCCGCACAACCGAACTTTCGCGGTAACGGGTTCGAAGACGTACAGGTGCAACGGAGTGGAGCGAACGTTTTGATCTCGTTCAAGTTGCAACCGGGTGCAACTGCCAGAGTCGATCAACGGGGTAACCGGCTGGATGTAGTTTTCACGTCAAGTGCTAAACAGACTGAGAACCAAAGTAATGGAGCAGGTTCGTCACAAAATGCCGGAAGCGCGAACACTCAGAATCGAGACCGGCGTACAGGCGATAACGCGGGGCCATTGCCACCCAATTCGCCGGGAACTGTTCGCAACTCGAGTGACCAAAACACAGCTGACCATGCTAGAGGTCAGTCGACCGCACAGTCATCCGAATCTGATCCAAGAAAGAAACCCGAGTCGAGTTCAACCAGCGTTCCATCGCAAGCGGACACCAGTCAACCCGGTTCACCTATCGCCGTCGTTGATTCGAGCGGAACGCCATATCCTTTCGCAACTCCAGCTCCTTCGATCGATACGGCGCCGGAAGCGCAGTTTCAAAATCAGAATTCGGCCGGGACTTCTCCAGCAGTTCCTTCGGCAACTCCAAGTTCCACGACTAATTCTGAAAGGTGGCGTTGGGCGCAACAGTGGTGGCGCCTCAACTGGCAACTTGGAGCAGCAATTATCGCGCTGCTTCTGGGAGGATTATTTTTCCTCCTATTTCTGCTTCTCAAGAGATTTCGCGCTCAACGAACTGCTAACAAGTGGCAACCGGTTAAGAGGTGGCAAGGTGAAAAAGTTGGGCCCTCTAGCAAACCAGTTGTTACACAACCCATTGCCGGCAGTGCGGCACCAATAATTGACGAGTTAGTAAAAACTAATCGAGCCGCGACGCCGCTCGAAACCGTTAAGCCGCCGGTACAGCAAGCGAGGGTCGTCGAGACGGCCAGCACAGCAATTGAAAAAGAAGAAGATTTAAAACTCTCATTAGATGAACCAATTATTTCGCAATTACCGGACGTAAAGGAATCACCAGTGGAACCGCCATTTTCAAATCCCCCCGCTCACTTTGAGCGTGCCGACTTCGAAGTAAAGAAGCTGCTGTCAGGTAAAGAGTTCGACGTTAACCTGATCGACGCCGCAGATTTACCAACTCGCCAGATTGTTGGCGCGAGTCTAGTCGCCGCGTTGGCAAGTCGAAACTTCGAACAACACCATCACGCCCGCAAGGCTTTTGTGGATTACGGATATTTTGATGAGACGACTCGAGAGCTGCGCACGGCCGACTCGCCTGCTGAACGCTCCGCTGCAGCTCGCAAATTGGGGGTCGTTGGCGACTCTCGTGGTGCGGCCCATTTAATTGCGGCGCTGTTCGATTCAGCTCCCGAGGTGCGTCGAGCGTCGGTGGAGTCGTTGGGACAGATTGGTCGTCGGCGCTCCAGCCTTTGAATGACCTGTTGCAGCGTGAGACTAGCCGCCAACTTCCGGAAGCAGTGGTTCGTCACGCTATCAATTCGATAACTGTCACTGAAGTTAAGAGAACTTCACCGGTTGAAAAGTCCTCGTTACGAGTCGTTGATGCATACAGGCAAGAGGCAAATGAAGAATTCAGCAAGTTGATCGATGAACTTCAACGGGAAGATTCTGAGCCTCAAGGTTTTTCTTTTACGTCGAGCCACGTAACCCCGCCGCCCGTCACTCCGCCTGCTCCCCAGAGTGTTATGAGTACAGAAGAAGTGAAACTGCAGCTCGAAGAAGATTCACTTCGGAAAGCAGCAGCGGATCTTGATCGGCGCAGGATGGAAGCCGAGACCACTCGACAAAGAGCAGAAGAAGAAGCTCGACTCAAAGCCGAACGCGAAGCGCAAGCTCGCGCTGAGATAGAAGCGCGCATGCGCGCAGAAGAAGAG
>QHXL01000088.1:0-4109 GCA_003222935.1 Acidobacteriota bacterium | reverse complement strand
AGCTCTGCGACGTCAGATTGAGGAAGAAGCTCGAGCCCAAGCTGAGCAGGAATCCAAACTAAAAGCCGAGCATGAGGCTCGGTTGCGTGCAGAGGCAGAAGCTCAGTTCCGACAGGAAGCTGACACGCTAAGACGTGCCGCAGAAGAGCTCGCGCGTAAACGTGTCGAAGCAGATGCAGCTCGCCGCTTAGCTGAAGAGCACACCCGTAAGCAGTTGGAAGCCGAAGCTCGTCAGCGAGCTGAAGAAGAAGCGAAACGCCACGCTGAAGATCAAATGCGGCGCGAAGTCGAGTTAGAAATGCAGCGTCGTGTGGAAGAACAGGCGCGTCAGCTGGCTGCTGCAGAAGTTCGAAAACGTCTTGAGGACGAAGCTCGCCAACAGATTGAAAGCGAAGCTCGTAAACGTGCGGAAGAAGATGCGCGACGTCGCGCTGAGGAGGAAACTGCTCAACGCGCCGGTCGACAAACGCACAGGTTGTTTGAAGGAGAAGTCCGGATCGTAGAACAGGATCCACTCCGTCTTCCTCCCACCGACGCTTTTTTGCTCGAAGCAGAAGAACGTAGACGTGTGGAAGAAGAGCGCTTGCAGGAGGAACATCAAGCGTTGCTGCGAGCAGCGGATGATGTGGCTCGCCGCCGTCGCGAAGTTGAACAGTCGAGGATCAAGGCCGAAGAGGAAGCTCGGTTACTCGTCGAAGCCCAGGAAAGAATCAGGATCGAAGAAGAAAATCGGCGCAAGGTTACTGAAGAACGTCAACATTTGGAGATTGAAGCTCGAAGACGTGCGGAGGAAGAGCGGCAGCGTTTTGAAGAAGCTCGACAGCGCACGATTGAAGATCAGAAACGACGAGAAGATGAAGCTCGCCGGAAGGCTGAAGACGAGTCCAAGCTTCTTGCTGAAGCTCAAGAACGAATTCGAGCGGAAGAAGAAGTACGTCACCTGGCAGAACTGCAACGTCAGCGGCTTGAACAGGAAGCGCGCATACGTGCAGAACAGGAACGCCGTCGTCTGGAAGAAGCACAGCAACGAGCGATGATCGAGCAACAACAGCTCGTTGAAACCGCTCGGCTCAGAGCTGAAGAGGAAGCCCGCCTGCTGGTAGCCGCTCAACAGCGAATCCAGGCGGAAGAAGAAGCTCGTATACAGGCAGTGACCCAGCGTGAACGACTTGAACAGGAAGCACTGGCACTCGAAGAAGGCAGAAAAAGGTCGGAAGAAACTCTGCGACGTACGGCCGAAGAACAAAGGCGCGTCGAGGAAGAAGCAAGACGTCTCGCTGAAGAGGAAGGACAACGGCTGACTGAACTGGAAGCCGTAAGAAAACGCGCTGAAGACCAGGCGAGGCAGCGTGCCGAAGTAGAACAAAGAATCAGGGCAGAGATTGAAGCTCTTCACAAAGCTGAAGAGGAACAACGCATCCGAATTGAATCTGAGACGAGACGCCGTTCTGAAGCTGAGGTCAAACTCCGTGAAGAGAAGGCTCGTCGTCAAACCGAGGAGAATGCACGCATTCAGGCTGAACGCGAGGCTTTCCTGGCTGAAGAAGCCCGGCTCAAGAGTGAAGAAGAGGCGCGGCGCCGTACTGAAGACGAAGCCAGATTCAACGCCGAGCGCGACGCCAGGCAACGTGCCGAGGAAGAAGCTCGTCGTCGTGAGGAAGATGCGGAACGTCAACGGATCGAACTTGAACAGCGGCTGCGTTTGGAAGCAGAAGCTCAACGTCAGGCCGACGAAGAGTACCGGTTGAGAGCTGAAGCAGAAGCTCAACGTCAGGCTGACGAAGAGTACCGGTTGAGAGCTGAAGAAGAAGCTCGCATTCGTGAGGAAGATGAGCGCTTCCGTAAGATTCAAGAGGAAGCTCAACGACAAGCCGAGGAAATTGATCGACATCAATCCGAACGAGCTCAACTTCTAGCCGACGAGAGAGCTTTCGGTTTGGAATCGCAGGAGAGCGTCGTCGATAACTCAGCCGACTCCGCGCCAGAGGAGGTTTGGGGTGAAGTTGCATTAACCAAGTCGACGAGTGAAGTTGCTGAACCGGTCGTGCAAAAACGAGTTGAAGCTCCTGCTTCAGTTCAAAGTGCAGACAAAGGAATCGACGTTGTTCGTGCTGAAAAGGGAATCGCGCCAATCGGTGAGGACTCGGACATTCCAGCTGAACTCTTGCATCGTCTCAATAGCACTTCGACTGTCGAACGTTCTGGTGCGTTAACAGACATTTCGCGTTTGGGTGGTGAAGATTCGTTTCGTCTTATCAGCAAGGCTTTCGACGATCCATCGCCTGACGTGAGAAACGCGGCCGCACGTGCGCTTTACAGTTTGCAAGCGGATCGCGCAGCTTCATTTACTCGTGCGCTTCGTGAAGGCACACCTGAGAGACGCCGAAACATTGGTTCTTCGCTGGCCTCGTCAGGACTGGCGAGTGATGCGATTGCCAACTTGACTGGTGAGAGTCGCGAAAAGACTTACGATGCGTTCTCGTTGCTGTTCTTGATGGCCAAGGCCGGTGAAGTTCAGCCCTTGATGAAAGCCATTGAGGACTATCCGAATATCGAAGTTCGTTTAGCGGTTGTGAAGTTGTTGGCGCTGAGTGGCCAACCTGAAATCGTACCTGCGTTTCGTCGCCTGGCGGTTCGCGGATCGCTGCCTTCGGAAGTACGTTCGGCTGTGATGGAAGCGATTGCGATTTATCAGATCAGTAGTCAGAATCGCGAGACTGCGCCCTCGGCGGCGTAAGTAAAAACCAAACAAGTGATGAAAGAGGGCGAGCCGTTCATGGGCTCGCCCTTATTCTTTTGGTAAGGACTGTTCGGCGTAAATCGTCATCACTGTCTGCGGGAATTGGCTTTATGTGGATTGATCGAAGTTGAGCAGTGCCAAATCAAAATTACCCGCTACTACCCTGTTGATTGACACTTTTGCGGACGATGGCCTAGAGTACCGAACACTTTGTAAGTTAGTAACACACCGCCGGAAAGGGTGCGGACTCCGAACGGTAGCGTGTGAGATGGAACCTCAAGCCAAGGGAAGTTATCACCGCTTCGCTTCAGCGTTTCCAATACACGTCACAACTGAAGGTTCTTTAAGGCCCCTGGCGTTGAAGTTTGTCTCGCCAGCAGGTATGTCGCAAGAGGAATCAACCTCCCATAAATTCCAAAGGAGATCTAAATGAAATTGAAAGTACTGTTAACACTGGCCACGCTTGGCCTGGCTGTATTCATCGCCGTGGGCAGCACGGCAACGCAACCCGCTTCTGCCGCACCTGGTGCACAAAAGGTTGACCTTTGTCACAAGACAGGCAATGGTTATCAACCCCTCAGTGTCGCCGGGAATGCATTGGCATCTCACCTGGCCCACGGTGATGTTCAACAACCTAACGGCGTAGTGCCAGGCAGCCCTGGCTTCGTTTTTAACGCGAAATGCGAGGCCGTGGGCTATAGCGTCAATGTCGCCGTGGATTCTTCAGCCCAGGATCCAGCGAGTCCCGGAAACTTGTTCATTGGCAGCGGGATTCCTGCCGGAGGTTTCGGAACTGCTCGAAATGAAGCCGCGGGCATCGAACTCGGTATGATGATCCTTTATCGACAGGGTCCGACAGTTATCTCGACGGATAACTATCTCGACGGTGTCCTGGACTTCAATGTTGCTTCCGGACCACAGTCTGTTGCCAATGGATCTCAATCCAATGTCGCAAGTCGGGCGGCCTGGAACTACACTTTCTCGATCGCGACTGGCCTCAATGGTGCCACGACCGATTTGACCGACTACACATTTAAGCTTCTGTATGATGTCGATCCGGGCGCCGGTACCAGTTATCGGACATTTACGCTCGAACAACGAGACGGCGGTGGCCCAGCGCAACTCTCCGGTTTCCAGTGGCGAGATCAGGGTTCCGGTCTCGTGTTGATCGGAGACGACGAGGGTAATGTGAATGTTACCCAGAACTCCCAGAACTACGGGTTTGGTTTCTATCAGGCTAGCTTGACGAGCCTCTATGGTCCGGGTAGCGCATTTGCCGGACCGGCGAAGTTTGATTTCATTTTGCAGGCCTTCGACGGGACACAAATTATCGCGAGCAACCACATCGCGGTGAACGTGTCGGCACCCT
>QHXL01000622.1:2088-2536 GCA_003222935.1 Acidobacteriota bacterium | reverse complement strand
GTTTGTCGTGAGTTAAACCAAAGATCGGTTGGAATCCATCGAGCGTCTTGGGCAAGTCACGACAAACTAAAAAGTTTATTGGACACTCGCAACTCCATCTGAATATCGACTCGCGAATATTCGTGCGCGTCAGTAATAGGAACAGACCGGAAGCCATGCTTCTCGTAAAGCGCGATCGCCGGTTTCAGACGCGTGTTTGATAACAGTATCAATCGTTCCGCGCCTTCTTGTCTGGCAAAGTCAATCGCTGCCTCGATCAAGAGATCACCATAGCCACGACCTCTTGCCTCTGCAGCGACAGCCATCTTGGCGAGTTCGTAAATCCCATCGCTGAGTCGCATCACTGCACACGTTCCAAACACTTTCCCGTCGGAGACTACGAAAAAGATCTGGCCGCCCGGTTCGACAATCGTCTTGAATGGGTCACTGAAGACTGTGCGGTCGGCTT
>QHXL01000622.1:0-2027 GCA_003222935.1 Acidobacteriota bacterium | reverse complement strand
GGTTAAGCCAGCACTCTCGCAATCACACATTTCAGATAGTAAGTTTCGGGCATACCCACCAGCACAGGATGATCGCTGGCTTGCATTCGCTTTTCCACGATCTGCACCCGACGTTTTGCGTCGACGGCAGCAGCCGCAATGATCTCGAGGAAGAGATCTTCGGAAACGTGGTAGGAGCAGGTACAGGTGATTAGTACTCCACCCGGATTCAGTAATTTCAACGCCCGCAAGTTTATCTCTTTATATCCGCGTAAAGCTGACTTCAAACTCGCACGATTCTTAGCGAATGCAGGTGGGTCGAGAACAATCGTGTCGAAGTGCTCTCCGCTCATTTCCATTTCCCGCAGTGCGTCAAAGACGTTGGCTTCGCGAAACTCGACATTACTTATTTCGTTGAGCTGTGCATTTCGTTCAGCAGCTTGAATCGCATCGTTTGAGATGTCGATGCCAACTACTTTCTCGCAGACACTTGCCAGGTGAAGTGCAAAGGCTCCATTAAAAGTAAAACAGTCGAGGGCACGTCCTCTTTTTGTAGTTTGAGCAGCCGCGCGCGCGGCGAGACGATTTTCGCGTTGGTCCAGGAAGGATCCGGTCTTCTGTCCTCCCGAAGGTGCAACCAGGAAGCGCAAACCATGCTGAAGAATTTCAAACTCTTCCGGAGCACTTCCAAATAACGTGGTAGCCACGAGTGGCAAACCTTCCAGCTGACGGACACGAGCGTCGTTTCTTTCGATAATGGCCCGCGGCGAAAACTCCTCGATCAGTAATTCAGAAATGAGTGACTTAACTGACTCAGTCCCCTGGGAAAGTGTTTGCAACACAAGTACGTCTGCATAACGGTCAACTATTAAGGATGGCAACAAGTCACCTTCGGAATAGATGAGTCGAAAAGCATTGGTATCAGCCGGGAGTTGCCTGCGCGCGTTGCATTGACGAATGCGTTGTCGCCACCACTCGCGGTCGATCTCCTCTTTGCCAAGCGTCAAAAACCGGAGCGCGATTTGTGAGGCATCGCTATAAAAAGCCTGGCCAATGAAATTACCACCTTCGTCTGTCACAAAAACAATCGATCCTCGATCGGCATCGACCTCTACGACATCGCTCTTGTAGATCCACAGATGTCCCTGCCTGACTCGCGTCGCCCCACGCTTGTTTACTCTTGCCGTTTTCATTGCGTGTACTGTTACAGGAAAAATCGAGGAATTGCCAATCGTGGCCATTGCCGATTTCCAAGTGCCGATTCCCGATTTGCTATCGTTGGCACCCATTCTCGCGGACCGGAGTTAAAGAGAAGTTCAATCGGCAATCGGCAATTGGCAATCGGAAATGTCTCCGCGCTATGCTAGGCTTCCATCATTCATGTCCACCAAAGTCAAAGACGAACGACGAGATCGTTTTGAAACTCCATCCGGTATTGAGTTTCCTGCAGACTTCAACCCGTCGAACACCGACCCGATCAACTACGAGCAGGATCTCGCCTCACCGGGCGAGTTTCCCTACACGCGCGGAATCTACCGCAACATGTATCGCGGCCGTTTTTGGACCATGCGCCAGTACGCGGGTTACGCCACCGCCGAAGAATCGAATGCTCGTTATAAATATCTACTCGCTCACGGTACGACAGGTCTTTCAGTCGCTTTCGATCTTCCAACTCAGATAGGTCTCGATTCGGATGATCCTCTCGCCGCCGGTGAAGTCGGCAAAGTCGGTGTTGCCATCGACTCACTTGACGATATGGAGCGTCTGTTTGCCGACATCCCCCTCGATCAAGTTTCGACCTCCATGACGATCAATGCGACGGCGGCAATTCTTTTGTGTTTGTACCTGGCCGTCGCACGGAAGCAGGGAGTGGCGTTTGAAAAAGTTAGAGGTACGCTACAGAACGATATTCTCAAGGAGTACATTGCCCGAGGCACGTACATCTATCCTCCTGCTCCATCGCTTCGCCTTGTTACTGACATCTTCGCCTTCTGCGCCCGCGAGGTGCCAAACTGGAATACGATTTCGATCAGCGGTTATCACATCCG
>QHXL01000621.1:977-2459 GCA_003222935.1 Acidobacteriota bacterium | reverse complement strand
ACCAGACGGTCGTCCGAGAGTGCCGCTCCGACGATCTTTTCCCCCAGGTCGAGGGCGAGAACTGGCCCGGTGATTTGAGTTTTAGATTGCTGGTTTGTCATCGAGGCGCCTTTGAAAACTTCTACCGTGCAAGTGCGTAATACCTTCAGAAAGTCAGGCTTGCACGACCTATTTGCCATCTGTATGATACGGTTCAAACTCGCAATAATGCGATGTTTGGCGCATCGGCTCTACGTAATTTAAGAGGTAACTAAATGTCATTTCGTAATGAGTTCATCCTGATCCTGATCTCCGCAACACTAACTCTTTACACCGTAGTCGGAGGCTGGATTTCAACCCGTGCTCAACAGCCGGCAAATGACCCTAATGCGCAGCTCCGCATCTTTGAGAGCGTACTACAACATATTCAGAACGATTACGTAGATGAGCCGAACATGGATAAGGTTCGAGCCGGCGCGCTGCGCGGGTTAGCCTATGGTTTAGATCCTTATTCGACCTACCTGACACCCGAGCAGGTGCGCGAGTATAACCAAAACAGCAAGGATAATCAGGTGGGTATCGGTGCGGAACTTTCGCAAGTAGCCTCATACCTTTATGTGATTGCTCCGGTGAAGGGGTCCCCGGCAGATCAGGCGGGCATTCGATCCGGCGATATTATTGAGTACATCGATGGTAAAGCGACTCGCGACATTTCGCTCTACGACGCGAAGCAATTATTAAATGGCGCCACCGGCTCAGAAGTTAAGCTGCGTGTGCTGCGTGCTAACGCAGCGCCGCTAACGCTCAGCGTGAAGCGAGGAACCTTCCGCTCTCCTGCCGCCGAGTCCCGCATGGAGGCCAACAAGGTTGGCGTACTGCGAATCAATAGTTTCTCCGATGGTGAGGGTGCCGAGGCTCGCGCGAAAGTCCAGGATTTAATTAAGCAGGGCGCTCAGAAAATCGTGATTGACTTACGCGACAGTGCAGGTGGATCCCTGAACGAAGCGGTTGCAGTCGCGAATCTTTTCATCAAAGACGGTGTGATAGCACAACAGGTTGGTCGAGAAGGGAAACCACTCAAGACGTTTTCGGCAGATCCTAAAGTCGCACTCTTCAACGGTCCTGTCGTAGCGCTGATCGATGCTGGTACTGCAGGCGCCGCAGAAGTGGTCGCGGCAGCAATAGTCGAACGTAATCGTGGTCAGGTTGTCGGTGAAAAGAGCTTTGGCGCCGGTGCTGAACAACAACTGTTCACTTTGCGCGGTGGCGACGGATTGTTACTCACGACTGTGAAGTGGGCGTCATCGAATGGAAAGACTTTTCTCGGTGAAGATCGTGCTCACTCTGGTGTGACTCCATCGGTTGAAGTCAAAGGTCAGGAGGTTGCTGAAAGCGTCGATCCGGATGACTTGACCGGTAACGATGATGATCCAGTGGCCAAACCCGAACAGGGCGAGAAGAGAGAAGTTACCCCTCCCACGCCAAAACCAGCGACTGAAGATC
>QHXL01000621.1:0-933 GCA_003222935.1 Acidobacteriota bacterium | reverse complement strand
CTGAATAACATCCTCTTCTGTAAATTCCAAAGGCCAGGAAGACTGAGTTCTTCCTGGTTTTATTATTTCGTACCTTCTCGCATCCCATACCGTGCCGATTTCGAGTACACGCCCTTCCATATCGGGTAACAACTGATCAGACATTCCGACATGCTGATTGGCATTACTTTGCATTTTCCTTGCGACGATTCAATAGTGCGCCTTATTCCCAGCATTTACGGCTGCAACCTGGATAAGAAGCGGATCTGGCTATTTCTGGGAATGGTCTTTGCAAAATTGGTCGGTGGTTGAGAGAACTTAGATCTTATTGCACAGGGAGAAGCGAAGCGATGATTTTGACCAACAAACTATTACCAATTGCTTTGATAGCGGCCCTAGTCGGCGGTTCAGTCGGAGCTTTTGTGATGCACAAGAGTCAGTCGACAGCGGCAGAAACTGTAGCGCAGAGCAATGCACTGCCAGCTACGCAAACCAGCAATACTGAAGCATTGCCAGCCCAGTTTGATACGCCGGCTGAGCAGACGGCCTACAAGAGTGGATTTGCGGACGGATATGACGCCGCATCGCCAAATGTTAGTGCACCTGTTTCTACTCGTCGGGCCAGCACGCAGGTGAGACGAGTTGTCTCTCGCAACTCGGGCAGTTCAGGGTCACAACGTGTTTACTATAACTACAGTCAGCCACAGAAACGGAGTTTCTGGGACAAGCATCGTGACAAACTAACGTTGGCGATGGGTACTGGTGCCGGCGCCGCTATCGGTGGTTTGATCGGTGGTAAGAAGGGTGCTGCGATAGGTGCGTTGTCAGGCGCGGGCGGTTCAGCGCTCTATACGTACAAGCTGCGGAAACGTAATCGTAACTACTAACTTAGCGAGGTCCTAAGTGCGCAAACTTGCCGTAGCTCTAGGTACTCTCACTCTGTTGATGATTGGA
>QHXL01000620.1 GCA_003222935.1 Acidobacteriota bacterium | reverse complement strand
CTACTGGATAATTATTCACCGCCGAGAAAAAGTGCTCGTGCCCGTGCCGTTCCGCAATATGAATATCTCGCGCCTTACCTCTTCAGGCAAGATAACGCACGCAGCCATTTCGCCAGATGGCAAATATGTCGCTGATGTGACTGAAGACGCCGAAGGTGACAGTCTATGGATCAGGAACTTAGCGGCTCCAACAAACGTGCGGATCGCCGGGCCCGCTGCCTCTGAATACGTCTGGGTGACGTTTGCGCCGGATGGCGATTCCATTTATTACCTCGCATTGGATCGAGACAAGGGTGAGACTGAACTTTACCGTGTGCCCGTTCTTGGTGGACCACCGATCGAGGCGGCGCACGACGTTGGCCCGGTTGGCTTCTCGTCAGACAGGAAGCGGATAGCCTTCATCAGAATGGACAAGGAGCAGAGTAGTCTTATTGTTGCTGACACTGATAGCAAGAATGAGCGAACGCTGACTACCCACCGGCAGCCCGACTTGTTTCGCATGCTCTGGAACGCGCCGGCGTGGTCGCCCGACGGAAACACTATCACGAGACTATCGTCAGTGTCAGTCTCAACGATGGAGTACCGAAGCCGCTTACTTCCAGGCACTGGAATTATGTCGGCCAGCCCGTGTGGCTCGCAAACGGGAGCGGACTGCTGGTGACGGCAAGCGAGAGCGCGTCCACACCTGAACAGGTCTGGCACATTGCGCTCAATGGCGAGACAACTCGTGTCACGCATGATCTCAACGACTATCACGACCTCAGCCTTACGGGAAATTCGAGCCGGCTGGCGGCAGTGCAGGATCAATCCGTCTCAAGCATCTGGGTCGCTCCCAATGCTGACGCAGGCCGAGCTAAACAGATCGCCTCTGACACCACCTCGAGTGAAGATGTGGCATGGACTCGTGAGGGACGGATCTTCTATCGCTCGAACGTCGGCGACAGCGCTGAGATTTGGGTGATGAACTCGGATGGCTCGAACGCAAAGCAGGTCACGAGTGGCGCGCGCTTAAGTCGCGGTCTGACGGTTTCACCTGACGGTCGTTATATCTTCTTTGGTTCTGATCGCGCCGGGTATTCGCACATCTGGCGGTTAGATGCTGAGGGTAGCAACCTCAAGCAACTGACCTCAGGGGACGGCGAGTTCTACCCGCAAAGCACACCGGACGGCCAATGGATTGTCTATCAGCGCGACGAGGTGGAGCCGACTCTGTGGAAAGTGCCGGCTGCGGGTGGCAATGTGGTCCAGTTGGCCCAGACTAGCGGGTTTCGTCCGGCAGTTTCGCCCGACGGTCGAATGGTCGCCTATCATTATCTGGACTCGGATTTGAACAGGTGGGGTTTTGGGATTGTTTCATTTCCGGAAGGATCGCGAGTGACGCGGTTCGACTTTCCTCCGACCGTTGTATCGAGATTCGTCCGCTGGTCGCCTGACAGCCAATCGATTGCCTACGTGAACAATGCTGGCGGCGTCTCGGACATCTGGTTGCAGCCAATTAGCGGAGGTCCGGCGAAACAACTGACTAGCTTCAAAGCAGAGGAAATCCTCGCCTTCGACTGGTCACGCGACGGGCGCTCACTTTTATTCGTGCGTGGAGTCAAGACGAGCGACGTAGTGCTCATCGAAGAGGGGCAACAGTGAGCTTCGATTTGAGGAGCTGTCGACTGAAATCAAGAATGAACAGTGGGTTTAGTATCAGATAGCGTCGCCACAGCCGTTTGGGTTCAATCAATAACCGAAAGCACCATTCCAGACCGTTATCCTGAAGTACCCTGGGTGCCTGGGGGATGGTGCCGGCGTGAAAATCAAAAGCGGCACCCACGGCAATCATCACCGCTTGAACCTTTCCGAGGTGATTAGCCACCCATCGCTCCTGGCGTGGACAACCTCGACCGACAAAGACAATACGCGCACCGGAAGAATTGATCGCCTGGACATCTACCTGGTCTTCTTCCTCTGTGGCTTCGCGAAACCGATCGGCCTGCATGCCGACAATGGAGAGCGTCGGAAATCTGGCTTGCAGGTTGGACGCCAACCTATCCAGTACTTCACGGGTGCTACCATAAAGAAAAATCGGCAGCTGTTCTGCTGCGGCACGCTCGCAGACTTTCAACATCAACGTTGGGCCATAAACGCGATCCTTCAACTCCTTTGCCCCAAGTAAATTCAAAGCCCAACGAACCGGTTGTCCATCCGGTGTAATCATATGAAGCTGGTTCATCAATCCGGCAAGATCTCGATCACGTCGAGCTTCCATCAAACCATGAACCGCCAGGGCTGTAACACCAAAACTTACCTGCAACTCTGCTGCCTTGATGATGGCATCCACGGCAATACGATAGTCAACGCGACTTACGTTTACACCCAGGAGTTTCAAATATGCCGGCCGCAAGGAAGTTAGTTGATCCATGATTTTGCTAGTGCTCTAGTTTGCATTTCTCTGTGCTACCTCCGTGCCCTCTGTGTCTTCTGTGGTGAATC
>QHXL01000087.1:2306-9210 GCA_003222935.1 Acidobacteriota bacterium | reverse complement strand
GCGCGATCACCAACAATTGGTTCCAGGCGACGGGATTTCGCAGGGCGTTCATCAACGCCGGGGTACCAGAAAGCGCCGCGGAGATCTGGAACAGTCGAGCTTCACTCGGTATTCGCTGCAGGTGAAACCTGCGTAACAAAGCAAGGACAATATTGGCGTTGGCTACCGACAGCGAGATTGGCGCACTCGTTAGAATCGGAAGCAGGGCAGCTAACACCCGCTCCGTAATGATGAACTCGGCATGGTTCAAGACTCGACAGCGCATCGGCGAAGGAACTTCCCACTCTTTCGCCGAAATCCACGCTTCCCAATCCACGCGCTCTCGATCGTCGGTTCGATGTCGACGTATGAACAAGGGAACGTCACGACCAGACGGGTCGAAGGTAAACGTTCCCGCGAGTGGGCCAGCCGCAGGCGTTACGTCGTCCAGTCGAGTCGACTTCAGTCGATAGAGATGAAACCCGAGTTTGGCGATACCGTAACGACCATCTTTCCCACGAGGTCGACCGACATCCGGAGTGTGGTGAAACTCCTCGAACGGTGATTCGGCTAATTCAGCACCGTGTACACTTCGCAGATCAGCCCAACCTCCCGGCATCGTTGCGGTATGTAATCCGGCAAACTGGGCGGGGAATGGATCCAGGCCGTGTCGCATTCGACCCAAACGGCGAAACTCCTCGACAAGTTTTCCTTCCCAGCCGGTAATGTCAGCAATCAGTTCTTCAAGAATTCGTGGCGTACCTGCACGACGACGGTAGTAGATCGTTTTCGCAACATCCACCCGACGAGCGCGCAGGTTCAGGGCCGACACCATTCGTGTCGCGACTAACTCACCAAGATACGGAACGGCCCAGTCGGCACAGAGATCGATGAACTCATCATCCCAGAGCTGATCGTTGCCACGCCGCAGAGTCGCGGCCTGCTGGGCCAACACTTCAACGAAGCCACGTAACAGGCCGGGAGGTTCAGCGAGTCCATCCTCTTCACGGTAATACTCCGGGATCATGGCCCAGATCTTTTCCGCAAAGTAACGGTCGAAATGGTCGTGACGTGCGCTCATCACGCGTTCCTCCCGTTGAGATAAAGTCTGTTCGTGAAATCGAAGTAGTGACCTGCAGGCGCTTTGATCCCAAAGTTCGAAAACGGTGAGTACCAATAAGATAGACCTGTAACTGAAGTCACTCCCGTGACATCGAGCACGGCTTCAAACAATTGACTCCTGTATAACGTCTTTCCAATTCCGAGGTTTTCCGGAGCGAGTAATCCTGTTTCGACATTCGTCAATGCAGTGCGAACGGCGGTAAGTACGTCTGTTTCGAATCGCTTTGGATCCCAGGCGACTTGGATTGAGAGTCGTGCGTTCGTCGCCGCTGCTCTTTCGACCTGAATCGGAGTGTCCGGCTGAGTCAACGTACGCAGCTTGTTGAGAATGAGTGCAGTGAGGTCGCCATCAGCCAAGTAATAGATATGAGCGGCCGGGACCTGAAGCGTCGAACTCCAGCGCCACTCGGCCGCAACCGCACGCACTCCGGCGTAACTCGCCGCCGCAGCCTCAAGGTCAGGTAAAGACACCGCGCGTCCCAGAAGCAACGCCGAACGCGGCGCATATTTTTGTAAACTCGACGCAGCTTCTTCATCAGCGCCACCGTAAGGCGGAACGGGACTCCGTACGCTCTTCAGGCCTTTTACCGGCTTCGCTATTTGATTGATTGATCCGGCAGGCGGCATCGCGCCACCGCCACCGAAGCGGTAGTAAGCAACGACTGACGTCCCGGTACTCAGTCGACGTCCAAGCACTCCATCGCCAAAGGTCACCGTACTTTCGTTCTTGTCGTTTTGACGGACGATGTAGATTTCGTCGTCTGAACGATGGCCGTAAAAACTCGGGACCTCGGTCCATTGAAGTCCATCGACGTAGACCTTGAGTGTGCTGGTGAGACCTGAAGGGGTGTCCGGGGACGGACTCGGCAAATACGTCAGCGGGCTCTTCTTCAAAGTGAAACTCTGATTGGCGATTGCTGAGTCGCCGACACCAAGCGTTTCAGGTTTGACTGTTTCACCCCTGGAAGTCGAGATGATATTCCCGAAGAGTTTTATCGGAGTTGCGAGGGTGCTTGGCCATGGATCGCCCTGAACCGTGAAGTGACCGTTAGTGAAATTCAAGGAGCCTGTTCTTTCCAGGCCGACGCCGTTGAAGTCTTCCAGTTGAAAATTACCTGGAGGCAAAGCGTCACGCGCGGCATCGACCGGGTGTTTGACGTCCAAAGAATCCGTTCGATCAAGTTCAGTCAACGCTTCAATAGTTACCTTCGCCGCCGAAATGAAAGAATGGTGAATAGAAAACTCTGTCGATTCATCGGTGGCACTGGCGATAATAAACGGGCTACTTGCTCCCGCAACGGATGGAACAACTTTTAGTTTTGTAGTTAGCGCCGTAACCGCTGGCACTGGAACCCTGGCAATTACAACGGGAGGTGTTGCGCCATTTGTAATAGGCGTAGACGACGCGGCTGTGATTACGACAACGAAGTTTTCGACGCCGGTCACACTACAAAGCGTCTGTGTCGACCCTTTCTCTACAATTACATTTTGATTTTTCTTGATTGCTGGTGTGATCGACTGCAAAAGAAACTGGCTACCTGAGACGAAAGTGGCAGGTCCGGAACCGCTGAGCACCGGGCCATAAGAAAAGGGCGTTTGCGTCCATAACGACGCCTTCGCAGTTGGCTTCAACAGACTCACCGCTGAGACTGGAGTAGCCCCTGGCACCCAAACCGCGCTCGATAAAGTCACCTCTGAATAGCTCTGGTGATCAGAACCCTCTTCGGTCGCAACACTGGTCACATTTCGGAGGTAGCTACTCGAACCGACTTTCACCAGCAGCAGATCGCCTTCCTTCACCGAGACCGATCCCAACTCGCAAAGAAACTTATTCCGGTTGACGCCGGTGGGACCAAACGTCGATCGCCTCAAAGGCAGGAACGTCCATTCATTAAAGAGTGGATGAATTGTCGCTTGCAGACCGAGTTCAAAAGTCTGCGGTGGATTGCCGTCGAATTCGCCTGAGCTGAAAGCCGTTCCAACCGGCAGACTCACTACACGACGTCCCTCCGCAAACACTGCCAGGTCGGCCAACGCTGCAACGGCTGGTCGCGGAATGTAACCAAGTGGATCAACTAACTTTCGAATCGAGTCACGTCGCCTGGAAGTTCGCAGATACGACTCATGCGCAAAGACACTGTCGTAGAACGAAGTCAGATCGCAGACGTATGCCCACATCTCGATCAGCATCATTCCGAAATCTTCAGGATGACGACCACGCCACGCACCAAAAGCTTCCAGTGATCTCTTGAGACCCTCTCGATCACGCTCGGTTAAGTAACGCAGTGACCAGAGTGGATGATTCTCGAGTAAGGCAGTGGTTCTAATCGACGCCGCACGCAGCAATGCGCGACGAAACTCCGCGAATGTACCGATCTGTCGTGGCAGATTCGTTAGACCAGGCAGAATCTGGAGTTCCGGAGGGAATTTGAAATCGTCGCAGATACAGTTCATGCGCCACCCTCCATCACCAGGCGAACCGCGCCGCGTTCCGGTAGGTTTGGATCGTTCTCAACACGAATGATTTCGTCCGGAGCGACCTGGTAGACCAGTTCGTCGAACAACCTCCTGGCAAACCAGCTACGACGGCGGATATAAATCTCCTCGACAGCACGCACTCCCGGCACTTGCTGAATCACAGCTTCGAGTTTTGCTCGAGAAAGCGGATCGCCGAAGGTCCAATTGTCGGGTGAAAAGAAGCCCGGGTGTGCACGGACTCCACGTTTCCCAAACAACGCTTCGAGCACGGCTTCCTTCACATCACCTTTGTAGGAACTCGGGGCAACGCAGATATGAATCTCAAGGTCGAGATTCGCAAACTTCGGATTCATGCCATGAGTTTCGCGAGCAGCGAGTCGATAACGATCTAGTTGACGCTCCAGGTCGCGACGTTCCTCGGCAGTCAACGTGAAACTCCCTTTTGGATCGGGTGTGGCGAACAATGTCAGCCAACTTCCTGTCCAGCGAAACTTCGCACCTGCACGTTGGACCCAGTCGAGCTTCTCGACAGCCGCTGCATAGTCTTCCTCGCGTACAGCCCGAAACGTTTCTGCTCGGAATGCCTGCGGCGCTACGTGTCGCGCCTCAGCAGATGTCTCAGGACTAACCGCATCGACAACACCGAAGGGATTGGTGACTGCGTTTACGAAATTCAGCACCAGACTATCGAAGTCGTTAAGTGAAGTTGCCGCTACGTTGTCACCACGTCCATGGCCCAAACGATAGACCACACGCAAATTCATTCCTCGAGTCGGAACTTCACCAAATTCACCGGTACCAAACTGGACACTGGCGCCATGACCATTTGCGTAATCGAAATGCACAAACTCCTGAACCGTTCCCGTTTCATCGACGCGCCGGTAACCAGCAACTCGCCGCCACGATCCGTCATCAACGGCGAAATGTTTGTCCGTGGGAAAAGACGAATTCGTACTTAGAAATGCGCGCTTCCATTCCCACTCGCTCGAGGTAATCCAAACGCCGGCGATGCGAGTGCCATCCATCACCCGAACTTCCGGCGAGGCATGATCTATGTTTGGACCATGCGAAATAAGGTCGCGCACTTCAGAGCCCGGCAAGGTAAAGAGCAAAGCTGAACGTTCGACCGAGTAACTCGAAAAGTTTTCGTTGAAGTAAGTGTTTGAAAAAGGCGCGTGCGTGGGTTGAGGCGGAGGAAGCGCGAGAGCCTGCGGGGCCGGTTCGATTTCGAAAAACGCCTCAAGTGTTTCGCCGGCCGTCGCGGGAACGATGTTGCCACGAACTACGAGTGTCTCGAGTTCCATCTCAAATGGCGTGGCTTGAGCCTGTTCCCATTCGAGGCGGGTAATGTCTGCCGGAATTAGTGGATCAACTTCGTCGGTTACCTTGGTCAATCTCACCAGCCACGTTCGGACTGGAACGCTGGCATCATTCGGATTTGTTTTAAGCACAACCCACTTGCCGGCGACATCAGGGTTCGTGAAATCTTCAAGTGGCAGATCGGCTGCGTGATGTCCAGCGACATGCATGAACGTCGATCCCACCAGCAGACACTTGTCGTTGTCGTCCCATTGGTAAGCATTCAACTCGTTAGCGCCGTTTCGCAAATTGAAGTTTGGACTCTTGTAGACGTTACTCTGGGAAGCGAGTACACCGAGTGGCGGCGTTAGACCGCTATGACCCTGAACAATTCCATGTCCGACTTCATAGACCGATGGGCTTCGACCCCGACGTCTTGCCGCAGTCTCACCTGGCAAGACCGACTGAGGACGAACCCATACCTGCGTGCCGGCTGAGATTACGTGAACTGGCGCTACTGCATTGACGGTGAAGTCGAGCCACGTCGATCCGCCTTTCCCGTCATGCAGGAAGTAGTCGATCATCCGCGCGTGACGGCGAAGCGATCGTCGTTGGGTTGCGCTTTCAAAGTAACGTTCGCGAGCGATGCGATCCTGGTAATAAGCAAACTCATCGCCCATCGCACTCATGAGCTCCACGAGCATCATGCCGACGTCTGCTTCGAGTCGATCTTTCCACTCGGGATGTCGCTCGGAAGCAAAGTCGAGTAGGGCCTGTCGAATGCTCCAGAAGTCGCGAGCTAGATAGTTGACCGGGTAATCGACTAATTCGTCATCCGGACACTCGTGGGGCTTAGGTTCGCAATCGAGCTCACTCGGACAGTTAGCTTTGAAACTAAAGCCAACTTCCTTGAAGTAAGGATCGACCAGCGGATGATTGAGTTGGAACCGATAACGTGAAAAGTCTCCGGGTTGCGAAGTACGCACGCGCAACACTCGCCGTCCATTGCGAGTTACCCACGTCGGCGGGAAGGCTGTGTCGAGTGGCACAACCGGCAACCACTCGCCACCCGAGGGACTGTAAATTCTGATCTGATCGGCCTGGATAGCACCGAGGATCTGCTGCGCATTCAGCGTCGCCGCCGGATGAAAGTAGACGAACAACGTCTGTTGATTTTCGCTGACATAGACGAAGTCGATGCCGACAATGTCGTCATGCGTGCGCAGAACTTCGATGCGATCGATTGCTGCCATAACTATCGCGTCACTTCCAGGTTTAGAAACCTCCGTTCACCGCGCGCCTTCAGCGTGTAGGCGATCTTGATTTCCATTCGCGAGTCGATGGCAAGCGCCTTAACATCGTTCACCTCGATCGCGGTTCCCAGCCAACGTGTCAGCGCTTGAAAGATCGTTACTTGCGCCAGCGCAGCTGAGACTTCGCTGTTCGGTGCAAACACCAGTCTCTTCACTCCACACCCAAAGTCAGGTCGATTGATTCGTTCGCCCGGTGCTGTGAAGAGGATCTGAAGCATCATCTGTTCGACGTGTGCGGCGTAGTTCTCTTCCTCAGCAAGTCGACCGCGACCAGGGTCGACGGCGATCGGATGTTTGATACTTGTGAATGGCGTAGACATTTCTATTGAGTCGATGCTTTTGTTTGTGCTTGTGAAATGACGACCGGGCCCTGTGGAATCTGTTCAGCTGTCTGGCAAATCCCAACGCTCGAGGTGCTCAACGTCGGGGTCCCATTTACGGTTGTGCGCATGTCAGTCAGGACCCACTTGACCGTCATACATGGACTGGGCTTGGTTCCAACTCCGATAGGGATTTGAAACGGACATCCTGAGACCAAGAATTGATCGGTCGCCAATGCGGCGGGAGCGTTATCCACGAACACTTTCGTATTCGAACTGATGATGTTCACGGTGGCGCCGTGTGGGCACTTCAGCGCTGAATTAGTGTTCAGTGTGTTACCGGCCATTTCACTTCACCTCAAACGCGCCGTTATTCACACTCACCGACGCACT
>QHXL01000087.1:0-2288 GCA_003222935.1 Acidobacteriota bacterium | reverse complement strand
TTAATTCGCTAACCACGCCACTTGATCCCACCGTGTGTTTTGCGCCACCACTCTCACTTTGAATATCGCCAGCCAATGTGACTTTTGACCCGCTTGTCACTTCGCATTTCATTTCGTCGTTATCGTCGTCCATGCGAAACGTCACTTTTTCGGTCTTCCAAATCTTGATCGGAGCGCCACCGGGATCGGGCAGTTCGTTGTCCCCCCAAAAACATCCGGACCAGATCGGATAGCTCGGATCGCCGGCTTCAAACTCAACCCAAATTCCCGTGCCAGCTTCAGGCAAACTGTAGAAACCAACCCCGTTCCCAGCGTAAGGAACACACGGCATGGCCCACGACTCGACCGTTCCTAACACCGAAGGCACTTTCACTTTCAATCGTCCACGATTCGTGGGATCACTGTTGTCGCTGACGGTGCCGCGGTACTTACCGAAGAAGTGACCTTTCACCCAATTCAGAAGGTCCTGGCTCAAGTCGTCGTTAAACATCAGTTGGTCCACCCGTTACGAATAAGATCGAAGTCCATGACGTGTTCTGTTTCGCCAATCGAATGTCGAACAGAAGAACAGAACCAGACGCCGCTATGCCGGCTGCCGGCTCCTCTAAGATTCACGAGCGTGTGTGAACGCAAGACCGTCTTTAACGAGCTGAATGTCGTCGTGCCCGAGGCGCGCAGGAAAAACGATCCTTCAATTGTTGCCGCTTCGCTACGCGCCTTGAGATCACCCTGGTCATCAACAGGGGCGGCGAGGTGAATAGTTCGTGGACCATCGACGATCTCATCGAATGCAGTTCCACCGAGTGCGGTTAACGGCGATTTCTCAGTCGATCCGCTAATTTCTTCCTTGTTGTTCAGATCTAGCTCTGCAGCATCAGACTTCGATGGTCGCTCCAGATCCCAACAGACTTGTAACGACAACACGTTTGACGGCGGATCTCTTAGATTAATGATCAGGTCGCACGAAGGTTCGCCGTCCAATGGTGGCCGCTTGAAATGGGCTGTATCAACTCCGAACTCGTCAGTGGTTACCCAGAAGAGGTTGCCATTGCGGCGCGCGAGCCGCTTCACAAAAGCGAGGTCCGATTCGCGCTGAATCAGCGTATGCTTCAACTCAAAATGGCCCGCCTGCGTCGTCTCTACATCGGCAATCAAACCGGCCTGCGAGAGGATTGCAGAAACGGCGGAACTGTCGGTTAAGTCGGCCCAGGCGACAGCCTTGTCTTCTCGGTCGAGCTTGATAGATGAGTCAGCTCCAAGGATGACCAGGGTCGAACCTGAACCACCTTGAGCAAAGTTGATCTCCTGTCCGTAGACTGGACCTTTAACCAGGCAATGCGTCGAATCGTTGGTAGGAACCAGAATTGAGATTTCGGATCCTGGACCCAGGTCACCCGTATTCAGCAGGGGAAAGTCGTTGTCAGATATGTCGAGGTTGTACATCAACCGATAAGACGTGGGTTGGCCCAGGCGTTCGACCACCTCAACAGAGGCTGCTGTAGCAACTGTTTCGTTTGGTGCGCCGTCCACCCTGATTGAAACACCCAGTCCCATGGTCTCTTATCGTGCCTTTACTGGAATTTCGACTTCCCTCGCTTCGGTTAGTGATTCAGGGAGCATCACGTCGTTTTGTTCAGCGATCCGCCAATACCCCGCCGGATCGTTGACGTACTTTGCCGCCAGGAGATCCAGACGCTCACCTTGTTTGAGTAAATGAATGCCAAGTAGAACCTGGTCTGGAGGTGGTGGTGGCGCAACTACCAGAACGGTTCTGCCGCGCGCATCTTCCACCACGTAAGTTTCGGCTTTCACATAACGACTCTTTGCATCGAACATAAAAATCGCTCCTCAAATCGGCAGCAAGCTGATTATTGATTCCACACTGTTTGCGAGATTCGCAGTTGCTAGTGCTTCCTTCTGCGCCTGTGTGAACTTGTAGCAAGCCTTGGCGAGGGTCACGATCGCCGACTTACCTTCATCTCCAGCCGCGTTGAGAAGATGACTCTCGTTGAGCACTTTTAATCCAAGTACTACCTTCGCTCGCGTCGGATAGAGCAAGGGTGAGTACTGCTGTTCCTCGACTGAAAAACTCGTGATGCGCACTGGAACAATTCGACCCGGTCCCCAGAAAAACAGAACGATGGGAACATCAAACCTGGGAACCGCATCAGCATTGCCGACACTCGCACTGATTCCGCCGGCTCCAATGGAAACGTTGACCGAGACGTTTAGTAATCCCCCTAACGCCCCGGGTCCGGGCGGATAACAGAGCATTTCCATCGCTGAAA
>QHXL01000613.1:2521-4524 GCA_003222935.1 Acidobacteriota bacterium | reverse complement strand
TCAGAGCGGCGTGTTCCGGGGCGGCTGTTTTTTTGCTGCTGTCGCGGCGGAATTCGATGGTCGGCCTGGTCCAGTTCGCGATCGAATCGCAGAGATCATGAAGGAGTGGCTCGCGACCCTGCGCAACACAATTGTCGAAGCACAAGACGCGGGCCAACTAGCAAAAGGGCTCGATGCTACTCAACTCGCCTTCGAGGTTAATTCACTTGAACTCGGCGCAAATTGGGAGTTTCAGCTTTACGGTGATCAAGGCTCATTCGCGCGCGCACGTGAGGCAATCAGGGAACGACTCGCACGTTACGCGACAACAGCGGGCGCCCCATTGCTCTCGCTGACAAAAACAAAAACAAAACAAACTCGAGTTCGCACGTAACCCGCGGTCAGTCAAGACTATGGAAGAACACGCTAACTTGCCGGCGTCGGTTGTGTTCAAGCGGAAGGCCGCATGGGATGGAATTCGCCTGGAGCACATTCGTCTCAATTCCGGCGAATTACCAAAGCACCGCCATCAGGAACATACGATCCTTATCTCTCTGACTGACGGCTGCCGAGGTCAACTGGCAACCGCTAACGGCGGAATGAGTGGGACGCAAACAAGAGGAAACATATGCGTGCTGCCATCCGGTCTCGAGCATCAAGCGACGTTGGAAGGTGAATCCGAGCATCTTGCGCTATTTCTTGATCCTATAGTTATACGCCGCGCCGCCTCGGATGCGCGGCTTTCTGATAATTTTGAAATCGTTGAACGGTATCCGCGGCAGGATCCGGTGATCAGTAGCGTCGGCATGGCGTTACTTGGTGAACTGAATTCACAAGGTCTTAGCGGCCGTCTCTATGCAGAGTCTCTTTCCAACGTTCTTGCGGTTCACTTGCTTCGTTACTACACGAACGAGAAAGTGCCTGCTCTTCGTTTCCATGGTGGACTTTCCGGCCAAAAACTTCGCCAGGTAATTGACTTCATCGCCGAGAATTACGCTAACGACATCAAGTTGCCGGACCTGGCCCAGGTCGCCGGTATGAGTAGCTTCCATTTTGCCAGGGAATTCAAACGGACTACCGGCACAACCCCACATCAATACCTGATCAAATTTCGCGTCGAACGGGCTAAAGCTTTCCTTGGTAACGATGAACTGCCGCTTATCGAAGTCAGCTTGCGAAGTGGCTTCAGTCACCAGAGTCACTTCACGAGACTTTTCCGAAAAGTAACGGGAACGACGCCGCATCTGTACCGACGGGCGTCCCAAGTCTGACACGCGCCGCTTTTGTGCTTGGTGCTTAGAGCTTTGTTCTTAGTTCGCTGGCTAGCAGCCTTCATTCACAGCTAAGACACTCGAACGAACCAGAGACTGTGGGCTGGAAACTTGATCTGCGTAACCTGACTTCCTTTGACCTCATCAAACATGATCTCCGAGACCAGCTAACTCTCGCTAAGCAAACAAAGTACAAAGCACTAAGGACCAAGCTCCTACTATGGAGCAAGATTAGTCAACCGTTAGCAAAAACGGGAAAGACCACTGGACCATCCAACTCTAAACTCACTTTCATTCTTGGTTGGAGGTATGAAAGTGAGTATTCGTCATCTGTTTTATGCGGTGAGTCTAAGCGTTGTTCTCGGCGCGAGCAGCAACGCGCAAAGTTCACGATCCGCAATCGAGTACGGCAACAAGCTGTACGCGCAAGCGAAGTACGAACTGGCGATTAGCGAGTATCGGCGCGTTGGTCCAGGCGACGGAACCGTTTACGCACAGGCGATCTACAACATCGGGGTGTGCTCGTACGAATTGTGGCGCACGGAGGAAGCGATCAGATTGTTCAGAGAAGCGATCGCATTGAAACACGGGAATTACCCAAGAGCATCGTACGCACTTGGCGTCGCGTTGGAAGACATACGAAATTTGTCTGAGGCTAAGGATGCTTATCGGCAATCCATTCAAACTGCGCAAGGCGAGCTGGCATTGCCGATATATCGACTCGGTGTGCTGCTCGCAAACGAGGGTGATACC
>QHXL01000613.1:449-2433 GCA_003222935.1 Acidobacteriota bacterium | reverse complement strand
GAATCGACTCGGGGAAGCTGAAACTGAATTCGAGATTGCGGTGCGACAGAGTGCAAATGGCTTCGCCGATGCTGAACACAATCTCAGGCTTTGCAGATCACTCCGAACAACGTCGCAAACCGTTGGGGGAAGTAAGCAGTTAAAGCTCGTGCATAGGCTTTAAGAGTTTGAAAGACTCTCACCAAACTCAACGGTTCTCATTCTCAAGCACTGGAAACCGTTAAAACGGTGCGAAGTCCCGGGCGGCTCTGATCCCCAGGCTAAAGCCAGGGGAGAATGAAAGATCGGATTTGCAAAGAGTCCTAAGGTGTTCCGTGAGCTAATTTTGAAGGAGCAAAACTTTGGAAACTAAACCGAGCGATGCGCTCGCAATACTAAAACTCTACGAGCTTCGTAGTGAGACCGTGATGCGTCAGGCACGCGCATGGTTTTTTAGTGAGTTTCAACCAACAAGCGGTTTGGAAATCCTTGGCCTCATGCAAAGCGGAGAAAAACAGAGTGCTTTTTATCGAATGGTCTCTTCGCATTGGGAAGTTGCGGCTGCCCTGGTTAACAACGGCGGTATAGATGAGAAGATGTTTCTCGAATCAAACTCGGAACATCTGTTCGTATTCGCAAAGCTGCAACCATTCATCGCCGAGATTCGCGAAACAATCGGAGAACCTGACTATCTGTCGCAGCTCGAACGATTGGTAATGAAGGCTGACAACGTCGAGAAGAAGCTTGAGAACCGTCGTCGTCTCATCGATCGTTGGAACCAGGCTAAAGGTGCTCATAATTAGGCCGCAAACACTCTGGGTAACTCTTGCCCCGGAGGGGCACCATGTTTATAGACCAATGGCATTAAAATGACGCGCTCCTTTAGGAGTGCCACATACTCTGCATCAGCCGATTATCAAACTTCTTTGCCGCACTACACACATAGCATTCCTACGGAGCGCCGTTCGTCTGGGTTGAACGGAGCTATAGACATAGTGCTCCTACGGAGCAGGCTGGACGGGTGCGCTCCAGAAAACCAGTGATGGCTATTAGAAATGTGGGACAATACGGCGGGTTACAACGTCCGTCGTAAGCTGCTCTTCTTAGAAACTAACTGTGATTCGATTCTCTATTCTTGTTGGCGCGCTTTGCTTGTCGGCTGCTATTGCTTCTGCACAAACATCTGCGGCAATCGACGTCCTTCACTACAGCATCTCGATCGAGCCAGATATTCCGACCAAGACATTGAAAGGCAGCGCGCTAATTCGTTTTGCCTCGAACGTTGATAAGTTGACATCTGTGGAGTTTGATTGTGGCGCACTCGAGATTGACTCGGTCCGTCAATCAAGTGCAGCGCGTGTATTTTCCGTAAAAGACCGACGAGTGAAGGTAACAGTGCCCGAGCTGAAGGCGCGTCAAACTACTGAACTTGAGATTACCTACCACGGCGCACCAAAATATGGGATTCGCTTTTTTCCCGAGACGTCGCAGGTCTACACCGTCTTTTCGACAAGCCAGTGGGCCGTCTGTGTTGACGCGCCTGACGATAGAGCAACGCTTAGTCTCACGTTGATTCTCCCGCCAAACTTAACGCCGCAAGCAAATGGCCGGCTAGTTTCCAAGCGTCAATCACAAAACAATAAGATCGCATCAACCTGGGAACAGAAGAACCCCATTCCGACGTATATCTTTGGATTCGCCGCTGGTCCTTTTCGAGTAGTTACTGAGAAAAAGTTTGGAGTCGAGTTTCAATACCTGGTCACCACCAGTTTCACAGACGACGAGACACACAGGATCTTTCGCGATACTCCAGACATGCTTCAGTTTTATGAAAAGGTCGCGGGGGTTAAATACGCTGATAGAACGTACGCTCAAGTTCTCGCTTCAGGCGGTGTCGAACAAGAGATGAGTAGTTTCACGGCGATGAACGAGCCGTATGCCAAAGGGGTGCTCGCTAATGAGAGGGATATCTGGTTGGGCGCGCATGAGTTTGCGCATCAGTGGT
>QHXL01000613.1:0-370 GCA_003222935.1 Acidobacteriota bacterium | reverse complement strand
GGTATAAGACCAGTTATGAAAAGGTCCGTGATGCCGGGAAAGATAAATCACTCGTGTTTCCGGATTGGAATCGGCCAACTCGTGAGGATCGCATACTCGTTTATGACAAGGGCGCTTACGTAATGCACCTGCTCCGAGAGGAGATGGGCGAGCTGGCGTTTTGGAATGGAGTGAGAACTTTTACAAGACGTTGCTTTGGCAAATCAGTGGTGACTGCCGATTTCGAAAGTGCAATGGAAGAGGCTCACGGAAAAAGCTTGGACCAGTTCTTTGCGCGGTGGGTTTATCTTAAGGGTTAGATGAGTGATTAGTTGGGGGCCGTCGACAGATCGGTACAGGTTGCGAAGGCTGTTCTGCACTCGCTACAAGA
>QHXL01000086.1 GCA_003222935.1 Acidobacteriota bacterium | reverse complement strand
CTGCCGGTTGTATCGGCGTAGCCGATCACTGCCATTACCCAACCCTTCGTGTTCTGCGTTTTTACCCAGGCAGCCGCATTATCAATCTCTGCTTTCGCTTTTGGTCCAAGCTTGGAGCTGCTGGTAGCGAAATTGACCGTGATGGTTTTGATTGAATCAAAATCATCCAGGCCATTGATCCGGTTGTTGGCTAGGTCAGCAGTCGCCTGTGCCTTCGCTGCATCCTCGCGCGCCGACGCAGCTACAGCCTGTGTTTCAGCGATCTGGCCGGCAAGGCGCTCATTCTCTGCCTGTTGTTTTTTCAGGTTCTCTCTAGCCTCAGCTTCGAGAGGATCGACTGTTGACCTGAGTGCTTGTGCGGTCCTCAGGTCCTGTTCGTCGAACCTGATTCTGCGCGCGACTATGTTGCCCTGTGCGTCGCCAACACCATCAACTTCGAGTCGCAGGCCGCGGAGAATGTAGCCTGCACCATAATCTTTCGATCCTCTGAGCAGACCCTTTTTGTGGCTCTGAACGGTCAGCTCTGAATTTGTCAGCAGCACGACTGTGACTGGCCCACCCGTGGTTTCGGTCATGGCGAATGCGTCCGGATCTCGTTTCACCACGATGCCTTTGAATTTTTCTACCTTCTGTCCTTCCGGAATAGAATTTCTTGCTGGTTCTTGCGGTGCACTATTCGCCTTCGCTTGGATACTGGGGGCGATTAGCATGGCCGCAACAACAAGAAGGAAGGAAACTTTTGTAAGACTGTATGTCTTAATCACTTTCACTCTCATCTGTTTGCTCCTTTAGGAATTCAATTCATGGTCTAAGGAATTAACCTTCCTTGAGCCACGCTGTCCTGGTTGTTTTTTGGGGTGGTTGTCTACCCCAGATTTCAAAGTCTGCCAGATGGTAGTGATGGTTATCGGTCTTTGGTACTCGCAATTTTGCCAGTATTTGAAGCGTCTGGTTGTCAATACGATGATCCAAGTCGAGGTAGGTATGGTCTCATGAGCCAACTCTTAGTCTTCATTGTCTTTCAAGTTGCATTGGCTGCTGTGCTGTTCTATCTCGGCTCGGATGCGAAGAAAGATAAGTCCACTGACAGCGACGAGAGAGATATAAGGAAGTGATTGCCGATTTCCGATGTCCGATATGCTTCATTCAGCTTGTCGTGCCGTTCGCGAAAGGCAACATTCGAAGATCACGACAAGCTAAACGCATATCGGACACAGAATTGAAATCGGCACTGAGCCGTCCTTTGTTAGTACTTATCCCCACCTCCACCCTCGCAATTTTGCCAGTATTTTTCTTTTTCGGATTGTGATTGACTGATTAAGCGAAGTTCCTGTTTTTCAAAAACAACAATGCCTGCTAGTGAGGTTTATAGCTTTGAGTAGAGTTCTGGGAATGTCCGATATGCTTTTGCTTGTCGTGACTGAACTAAGAAGCTTCATACAAAGGCCAATCGACAAGCTAAAGCATATCGAACATTAGCTTGGATTGAGCACTGTACTTCCTAAACTCTAATTCTTAATTCCACGTTATGTCTGCAATAGTGAAAACAATCAAAATCATCAAGCGAGACCAGCGGGAGCCTTTGGCCGAACTGCCAGAAGAACCCGCAGCACAGACCGAGAATCAAGTGCGACGTGAAATGGTCAAGACCATAGCGTCGTGGATCATCGAACGACGTAATTCGAACGACGTCCGCCCCGCGTTCCCAACCCCCGTGACTCGACCTTAAATCAGAACCGCGTAGCCGCGTTACGCCCTGTAACGCCAATCGCGTCAGCAAGCCAATCGGAAGGAAGCTACATGTCGACCAGTTTCAAGAGACAGGCTTCACCATGCCGTCTAATTACGATCACTCTCACGATCCTGATTGCGGCGATTCAGGTGAGCGCCCGGCGTGATGACGATGTGGTGATCCTAAAAAACGGAGACCGGCTGACTGGAGAAATAAAGAAGCTCCTTCACGGCGAACTGAGTTTCAAAGCGAGTTACATGGCCGAGGCCGTGCGCCTGGACTGGACCAAGGTTGAACGCCTGGAAAGTAAGTCAAAGTTCATCATTTTTCTGACTAGTGGAAAGCTGGTCACCGGTGAGCTTCGAGTGGTTTCGGCAGAGGATCTGGGAAACCAGAACTTCGTGATAGGGATCGCTAAGGAGAGCATTGTCGTGAAGCAGCCGGATGTGATCAGGATCTTTCCCGCAGAAGAAAGCTTCTTAAGTCAATTAGAAGGCTCAGTGGATTTCGGTCTTAGTTTTACGAGCGGAAATGATCAATATCAGGCCGAGTTCCTGGCTACAACTACTTATCGCAATGGCGATCATAGGATTACCGCAAGCGTCGACTCCTCTTTCAGCGGGCAACCGGAAGGGACCAGTTCCGCGCGCAGGCAGTTCACCTTTGATTACAGGAAACAGTTGACTCCGAAACACTACGTGGGAGGTTTGCTTGATTTTCTGAGTAGCGATCAGCAAAGCCTCGATCTAAGAAGTACTGTTGGCGGACTAGTTGGAAGGAATATGGTTCTTAAGGAAAACACCCGTTGGTCGGTTTTTGGTGGAATGGTATTGGCTAAAGAAAAGTACTCGGTAGTCGCTCCTCAGACTCAACCAACTGAAGGTGCGGCTATCACTGACTCGACCGAAGCCGCAGCGATCGCCGGTCTTGAGTACATCAGGTTTCGGTTCACTAAGACAGATATCACAGCGCGCTTGGCGACGTACCCGAGTTTTACGACACCTGGTCGCGTTCGGATGCAGGCTACGTCTGACATGCGGATAAAGATCGCAAAAGACCTTTACTGGGGCTTCCATATTTACGAGAACTTTGACAATAAACCACCAACTAACGCCAAAAAGAACGACCTGGGAATAAGTACCTCGTTGGGTTGGAAGTTCTAGAGCTCTGAAATTTCCTGTAAAAAGTGCGAGTAACAATCTTCCTCGCGTGTAGTTAGAGTTTCTCCACGGTTTGGATTTTGAGAGTGGACGGTGATGGCGATGAATCGTAGGAGCAGGACTCTTCGAATAGCGATGGCAGGTGTTGTGCTTCTGGGCTGCTTCGGTTGCGCTGCGGCGCAGGACATCAAGTACAACTTCCTTCCAGGAACCGATTTTTCGAAGTACAAAACCTACCGCTGGGTCAAGGTACCTAACGTCCAATATCCCAACCAGATCCTCGACACTCAGATCATGCAGGCGTTCGATGCGCAGTTGTCGTTAAAAGGACTCACCAAGACCGACGAGAACCCCGACCTTTACGTGATCTATCAAGCGGCCGTCAGCCAGGAGAAACAATGGAACTCCTACAGCACCGGCGGTGACATGTGGGGTTATGGACGCTGGGGAGGTTGGGGCGGCTATGGTGGCTTTGGTGGTATGCAAACTACAACCACCACCAGCTCAACGATAAACATCGGTACTCTAAATCTCGATTTTTACGACGTAGCTCGCAAGGAACAAATCTGGCGGGGTGAAGCTACGAAGACTTTGGGTTCTGGGAAAGATCCAAAGAAAGTGCAGAAGAACCTGGGCAAGGCGGCGGAGAAGATGTTTAAGAAGTATCCGCCACCACTTAAGTAGACCAGACGTGTTGCACTTCTTTGCTGAGGTTCGCAGCGAGGGATGAATGGTTATGGGGCGGCTGTTCATTCGATGCTGCGCGGACGCGAGCCGGTCCATGCAGGAAGCGATTGAGAATCTGCGCGAGTTTGCAAACAGGAGGCGCGCCGGGAGCTCATTCGTGCATGGATCGGCACGAAGTCCACTTCATGATGTAGTACGTAATAGATGTCTTAGTTTTTTTCGGGCTTTGTGAAGTTGAGACTTGGAGTTACCTACCGAACAACCAAAAATATCCGCTATCTGTTCGTGCTTGTAACCTTCGACGTCGAATAATAAGAACACCGATCTGCAACCCGCCGGCAAACTAGCCACCGCCGTCTTCAAGCCAATCCGGTCTATGATCGGTGTGGTTGGTCCTGCAAACATCGCAAGGTTCGAGACCAGATCGTTTTCACAATCCACTCGCAGTGCTTCTCTCCGGGTACTTGCTCTTCGAAAATGCATTAGTACCTGATTCACAGTGAGTCGATATAGCCAGGTTGTAAATTGGCTCTCACCGCGAAACGCACCGATTGTTCGTAGCACCTGGAGAAACACTTCATGTGTCAGATCTTCGGCCTCTGCCGGATTGCCTGTCATTCTCAAACACAAAGCATAGACCCGTCTGCTGTGACGCTCGTATAGGGTGCCAAGGCTGGTCATGACGCCATTTGCTGCTTCCTTTGCGAGCGCATGGTCCAAGTCCTTAGCGCTAACAGGTGCTCTTCGAAGTGTAGTGGTTTCTTGCATGTGTTGTGCGAACGTTTTCAGCGCCTTCCATAGCGAAGGTTCGAGTCGATCTCCTTTGAGTGATCAAAGGACCAATCTTACTTTCGCGAAGCGGGATTTCTACCTGTCAAATGTTCTGGGTTTATCTGGTGATCGCACCGGTGATGCAAACTCACGCCAGTATTTCCTCAACGTCTACCTCTGCTCCTGGTTCTTCGAAAGATTCCTAGTACTTTTGCGAGTTTTCTCGTTGCGCACGCTTACGTAGGATTCGTTGGAACAAGTTGAATACCGCCCGTTGTAGAACCAATGTCAGTTTGTGCAGGAGGAACTTAAGACAATGGATCGTAAAAATAATTTGCTGAAAATCGTGGGCCTTTCCTTGGCTCTAGTTGTGATGGTTTTGGTCCAAGGTAGCCCGGGTTTTGCGCAAAGCACCGAGCCACAATCACAACCCCCGGCACAAACTCCGGAAGTTCAACAACTCAAGGAGCGACTGCAGTCACTCGAAGAGACGGTGAAGGTTCTAAAGGACCAGATCACTTCCATGGAAGCTCGTAAGTCGTCACCGCCCGCGATAGTGCAGGCGACCTATTCCTCCCCGGCGTCCTCTCCGGGCTTTGCCGGACCCGACTATGCACCGGCCGCAGGAACTTCCCCCAATCCGCAGGATCCAAAAGGCGAGAGCACTTTTGAAGTCTATGGATTTGCAATGCTCGACGCGGGTTACCAGGTCAAGCAAAACGATCCTGACTGGTTCGACGTTGTGCGGCCCACGAAGTTGCCGCGGTTTGATAATCAGTTTGCGCCTAACGGCAATACATATTTTGGTGTCAGACAGAGCCGGCTCGGCGTTAAGTCGTCAACACCAACCAAGTACGGCGAACTAAAAACACAATTTGAGTTCGAACTGTTTGGCACTGGCGCGCAGGCAGGACAAACAATTTTCCGCTTGCGACATGCATGGGGAGAGCTGGGCCAATTCGGCGCGGGCCAGCAGAATTCCACTTTTATGGACGGCGATGTTTTTCCAAATACGATTGAGTATTGGGGACCAAACGGAATGGTTCTGTTTCGAAACGTCCAGTTTCGTTGGATGCCACTGCGAGGACGCAACGCCCTATCCATTGCTCTGGAACGGCCGGGTGCGAGCGCCGACCAGGGCAACTTTGCAGACCGCATCCAGCTACAGGGTGTGCGGCCGCACTTTAGCCTACCGGACCTTACCGCGAATTTTCGCTGGACCCGCAACTGGGGTCACGTACAAGTGGCGGGACTCTTCAAGCGGATAGCATGGGAAGACACAGTTAATGACGGACTTGACTTGAAACGCACCGGAGAAAACGGCACCACTGTCGACGACCTTGACTTGACTGGAAGCGCGATCGGCGGAGGACTGAACATAACTTCCGCACTCAAGTTTGGCGAGAACTCCACCGGCAAGTTTGCGTTCGTATTCGGCCAGGGAATCCAAAACTACATGAACGACGCGGATGTTGATGTTGGCGTCCAAACCAATCTAGCTGCTGGAAATCCTCGACGTCCGATTGTTGGTAAGGCATTGCCTATGTGGAGTTTCATTGCCTACCTGGACCACAACTGGAGCAAACGTTGGAGCTCATCTTTTGGATACTCAATGATGACTGTCGACAACTCCAACGGTCAGGCAGCCGACGCCTACCGTCGTGGCCACTACGCTTCGGGCAACTTGCTCTATTACCCTTGGGAAAACGTGTTGATGGGCGGCGAGTTCATCTGGGGTCGACGCGAGAATTTCCTGGATGGGTTCAAATCTGATGATTTCAGGTTCCAGTTCTCGTTCAAATACAACTTCTCAAAGAAGTGGACATTTTGATCGCATTGAATCACCAAGTTGGGGGATAGGAGAGGAAACCTCATGTTGAGAAAAAGTATTCAGTCGCGAATGTTTGTTGCGTTGTTTGTCGTAACGACGTTTGTATCACTGCCAATGTCCGGCCTGGGGCAGAAGGCCAGCCCGGTCGCTCCCACCAGGGCACAGGCAGAGGCACTCATCCGTGAGGCCTATGAAAAATTCAAGGACGACACGGGAGGGAAAAATGCTGACTACATTCCCTATCTCGCCCAAGTTGATTCAAAACTATTTGGAATTGCGATCGTCACCACGGACAACCAAGTATTGACGGTAGGTGACATCAAATATTCATTTTCAATCCAGTCAATATCCAAGGTCTTTTCGCAGGCCCTGGCTATGGAAGAACTTGGACCTGACAAGGTGTTTGAAAAGGTCGGCTCCGAACCGACCGGACGAGCATTCAACTCTGTCTTTGCCGTGGCTGACATGCCAAGTCATACCGGCAATCCATATGTGAATGCCGGTGCAATCGCGACGGTCAGTCTGATTTCAGCGAAAAGCGCTGACGAAAAGTGGGACAAGATCCTCAAGTTTTACAGTCGCGCGGCAGGCGAAAAACTAAGTCTCATCGACGAGGTTTATAAATCTGAGGCTGCCACCAATACAGGTAACAAAGCGCTGTCGATGCTGCTTGCGAAATACGAGCGCATCTACGCGGATCCATTTGAATCGGTTGATGTGTATACGAA
>QHXL01000236.1:484-11995 GCA_003222935.1 Acidobacteriota bacterium | reverse complement strand
TAATCCGACTCGCACTGCGATCTCTTTTCTTCGCGAACTTGCGCGTGCTAACAACAGGTTGGCAACGTTAGCGCAGGCAATCAGGAGTACAAACCCCACTGCGCCTAACAGAATCAACAGTGGCTGACGAATATCGCCGGTGAATTGCGTACGCAAAGGAACAACGTTGACTCCCCAATTTGTGTTGGTCTTGCGTTCGGCTTCCAGGCGCGCGCCGATTGAATCCATTTCTGCCTGGGCCTGGGCCAGGCTCACCCCGGGTTTCAAGCGCGCGACAGCACTCGCAAATCGCCCGGTGCGCGCACGCAATTCCGGAGATATTCGCCACGGTTGCCAAAGCTCGGCGGACTTATTCGTAATTGAACCCTTCTGCACGTGCCAGCCAAACTCTTCCGGCAGAACTCCTATAACGACGTTTTCCTGGTTGTTGAGTTGGATTTTCTGACCAACAATCTGCGGGCTTCCGCCGAAGCGTCGTTGCCACAGTCCGTAACTGATCACAATGACCGGGGCTTCGTTGTCGGCATCCTCCTGGGTAAACGTGCGACCGAGAAGAGCGTTTGTTCCCAACACTGAAAAAAGATTTCCGGTTGCTATCTGCGAAGGAATTTCTTCAGGTTCGCCGGCGCCAGTGAAGTTCGCCGTCGTATCGGCAAACGCCGCCATGTCCGAGAAGACCTTGTTCTGTTCTTTCCAATCGGAGTAGTTGCCAATGTTGATAACGTTTTGATCGGTAGCTGCATTCTTCTTCTTTTCCCAAACAAGGACCAACTTCTCAGCGTCGCCGTACGGCATCGACCGCAGCAATACAGCGTTAACAACGCTAAAGATTGCGGTGTTTGCACCTATTCCAAGCGTCAACGCGAGCAGTGAAATAATTGTTATCGCCGGATTCTTGAAGAGCATCCGAACGCCAAAACGTATGTCAGAAAGAAGAGTAGTCAAGGCTTAACCCCCAAACGCATTTCAGATTGCAGATTGCAGATTTCAATTCAACCTCTGCCCCCGAAATCGGAAATCGGCAACGAGTTCAATCTGAAATCTGAAATCTGCAATGATCTCACTCATACCTCAGCGCCTCGATTGGATCGACTCGAGTTGCGCGACGTGCGGGTAAATAACATGCTAGTAGACCAACCAGGCCCAACAGCACTGCGGCTGCTATAAAAGTGATGGGATCTTTCGTGGTCACGCCAAACAACAATCCAGAGATCAGACGCATTAAGGCAAACGCGCCGATTAGACCAAGTACTAAACCCACCACGATCAATCGCATTCCTTGACTCACCACCAGCGCCAGGACATCTCGAGTTTGTGCGCCCAGTGCCAGGCGAATCCCGATCTCATTTGTTCGTTGCGCAACCGAGTAACTCATCACACCGTACAAACCGACTATCGTCAGTACGAGCGCAACGCCTGCGAAGATGGACAACAAAGTAGTATTGAAACGTGGGGTAGCTACCGACGACGCGAGATACTCATCCATTGTCTTCACACTGAACACAGGCAGATCTCCATCCATCGAGGCGACCTGGTTTGTTACTGCTGTCACCAGGCTCTTAGGATCCGTATCGGTCTTTACGACAGTGATCATTTCGCTGAACGGCAACTGTGCCTGAGGTATGTAGTACGCGGGCTTTGCTTCAGTAGTCAGTGAGCGGTTCCGAATGTTCCCCACCACTCCAATGATTTCGCGCCATCGGTCGTCTTCATCATCAAAGGTCGATATTCCCGGACGTATTCGTTTGCCGACTGCCTCTTCACCTGGGAAGTGCTGCCTGGCAAAGGCTTCCGTAACGATCGTAACCCCCGTTGATTTATGCTGATCGCGTGCGTTGAAGTCCCTTCCCTTGATGAGCGGTATTCCCATCGACGTAAAGTAGTTTTCATCAGTGACAAACAGATCAGCCGATGGCTCGTCCTTAGGAGCCACTGGCCGGCCGTCGATCTGAAACGAAATACTAAAACGGTCGCCACTGAGCGGAAGTGGATAGATGGAACTGACTGACTTAACGCCGGGGAGGACCGCCAGCCGTTGATTCAGGTCCTGAAAGAAACGGCTCTGTTTTTCAGTTGGATACCGGGTTTCCGGGAGCACAACATCGAACGTCAAAATGTTATTTGGCTTCAGACCCGGATCAACATTCTGAATCAACCAGAGACTCTTGATTAGTAATCCCGCGCCGACGAGCAACACTACCGCGACAGCCAATTCGGTGACGACCAACATGCTGCGCACTCGATTGCGTCTGGCGCCTTCACCTGAGCCGCGGCCTCCTTCTTTCAGGGTCCCTGTTAGTTCCGTTCGCGCCGAGTGAAACGCTGGGACCAGACCGAACAGAACGCCCGTTAGCACTGACACACCTAAAGTAAATCCGAGCACGCGCCAATCGATGTGAACATGCGTCGCCCTGGGAATACCGCTCTTACCGAGTGCTATCAACACGTCAGACCACCAGACGGCAAGTAATAACCCCCGAAAGCAAAACACTTTCAGTTAACAGTTGACGCACCACACGCAAACGGCCGGCACCGAGTGCAGCTCGAATCGCCATCTCTTTATTACGAGTCATTGCGCGAGCAAGTAAAAGGTTTGCGACGTTCGCGCACGCTATCAGGAGAACACAAGCAACTGCCCCGAGCAGAATCAAAAGGGTTGGACGAATGTCGCCGATAAGTGCAGTGAGCGACGACTCAACAACGATTCCCTTGTGCGTATTCTGGTCTGGATATTGCTGCTCCAACCTCGTCGCGATTGCGCCAACTTCTGCCTGCGCTTGCTCCTTTGTGACACCTTCTTTCAAACGGCCTATCACTCGCAGGAAGTGTGCGCCTCGTTGCACCGTGACAGGCGATTTACCCGATGCGTCTCCCGCAACGGTGGTCCACAGTTGAACAGGATCGTTCTGAATCGGAAACTCAAAACCCGCGGGCATCACACCAACGACCGTAAAGCTCTTGCTGTCGAGCGTAATCTTTTGTCCGATGATATTTGGGTTGGCGTTGAAGCGTGATTGGAACAAAGGCTCACTGAGAATGACGACTCTTCCGCTGTCGCTGGGCTTGTCTTCGGTAGGCAGGAACCCACGGCCCAGCATCGGCTGAACCTTTAAGACCGAAAACAGATCCGCCGTAACAATTGCACCACGCAGAGGAGATGGCTCACCACTCCCGGTCATGACGAAGTCGCCCTGATGATAGGAAGCGAGGTTTTCGAAGAGGTGACTTTGTTCACGCAGGTCGAAGAAGTTTGGATAGGAATAACTTCCGCGCGTGAGGCCGGTTCGCGAATCCGATTCGAAGACCGCCATCAACGCTTCCGAATTGGGATACGGCAACGGCTTCAGCAGCACCGAATTGATGACACTGAAAATTGCAGTGTTGGCGCCGATTCCAAGCGCTAACGCGATGGTGGCGATAATGCTCACGCCGGGCGACTTGAGCAGCATCCGAATTCCGTAACGAATGTCCTGGAGCAAAGTGTCCATAGCGTCTCTCTTATTTCGGATAGAGTGTTTCGATTCTCGTAGCTAAAGCGCCAGTAGAAACAGTTGTGGCTTCGAATTCAGAAAGCGAGTCAACCAATAATCGCAATCGGAATGCCGGAGGGCCAATCGGGGGAAAGTGGAAGCAATAAGGATGGAGTGGGCCATCCCTTACCGCTATTTCTTGATGTTTCGGAGAGGTCAGGCAATTTCTTGTTTGCCTGTACAAATTCTCAGACTACGTCAACGGATTTAATTCGACTTCTGCGTTTCGAAATCGCAAATTCAAATCCCAATTTCGAGCATTAATCACTCTTCTCTCAAAGCAATCATGGATCGACACGGGCCGCTCGCCTGGCCGGCAGGTAACCCGCCACGACTTAAACTACCAGCAGGACTATCGAGGCCAAGTGAGTTCAATTTGCGTGTAGCACAGACTTCAGTCTGTGTCCTTCCTTTGAATCCAGAGCAACTGACTAATCGAACAAACACAGACTGAAGTCTGTGCTACTCACTCGTACCTTAGCGCTACCAATGGATCCACCTTCGTAGCTCGGCGTGCCGGTAGATAACAGGCAACTAACGCAATGAGCAGCAGGCCCGCCGAAGCGGCAATCATCGTGAAAACATTCGTGGCTTTCACTCCGAACAACAGAGTCTCGAGAACTCTCGACAGGGCTAGCGACGCACCAATTCCAACTGCAATTCCAATTAGCACGACGATCATTCCTCGTACCATGACCAGTTTGAATACGTCGCGACGTTGCGCGCCGAGTGCGACACGAATGCCGATTTCACGTGTACGTCGAGCAACTGAAAAAGTCAGCACTCCGTAAAGACCAAGCGCTGTCAGCAATGTCGCCAGGATCCCAAAAGCGGCTGACAACCAGGTCACGAGACGTTCCTGCATGAGCGATTCATCAATCTCACCTTCCAATGTCTTCACGTTGTACAGCGGTAAGTGTGGATCGAGACTCTTGATCTCAGCACGCAGTTGTTCTGCAACTACAAACGGCTCAACCGAAGTCTTGACGTGCAGGGAGAGGTCCAGCAAACGCGGAAGTTGTGACGTCGAGGTTAGAAGTGACGCCGAACGTTCTTGCGCAGGTTAATATAAGTCGCATCCTTAACGACGCCGACAATCGTTGTGTCGAGTTTGTCGTCTACTGAGATTCGTTTTCCAATTGGACTGTCGTTGCCGAAAAAGTAATGGGCCATCTTCTGGTTGATCAAAGCGACCTTAGGACTGCCAACGCGATCCTGATCGTTGAAGTCGCGGCCGGCGACAATTGGAATCCCCAGTGATTTGAAGTAATCATTCGAGACGTAGGTGACATCACACGCCATGTTTTCACCTTCGCTCGACTTGTAACCCTCAACTTCAATTTGGTTCTGATCCCAGCCGCCCGAAAGTGGTGAATCCGTAGCAAGACTCGCAGCTTTGACACCAGGCAACGCCCGCACTCTCGTCATAAGCTCATCGTAAAAAGCCCGCGACCGTTCTGGCGCGTATCCGTTCAGCGCCGGGTTGAGGCTGGCCAACAAAACATTCTCTTTATCGAATCCCGGATCAAAAGCACGAAGGTTCTGGAGAGTCCGAATCAACAATGCCGCACTCACAAGCAAAGGTAACGAGAGCGCGACTTGGACCAGAATTAAGCCACTTCGCAAGCTCAACACTCGTCCCGCCGAAGTGAAACTGCGTGACTCAGCCTGCAATCCGGGATTAAACGTCTTGCGAGCAGCTTGAATCGCCGGCACCAAACTAAACGCAATGCCCATTATGAAAGCCATGCCAAAAATGAATGCGTAGAAACGCCAGTTGAAAGGGGCATTCAGGTTGGCGCGAAAGTCCGACGGAATGAAAGCGAGTAAACCTGCTTTCAACCACAACGCTATTAATACTCCTGCCAGACCGCCAAAAAAGGAGAGCACGAGTCCTTCCGTTAGCCACTGTCGCAGCAGACGCAGCCGGCCGGCTCCGAGGGCCAGGCGCACTGCGATCTCCTGAGCGCGAACTGTTGTTCTCGCCATCATCAGGTTCGCAAGGTTTGCGCAGAGGATAAGTAGGACCACGAAAGTAGCTCCAAACAGTAGCAACAACGAAGTCCGCATCTCCGTTTGCACAGATTGAAAGCCCTGTCCGCCCGGTTGCAACCCGATCCTTTTCGCCATGAACTTTTCCCGATTGAAGGAAGAAGTATCAGGAGGAAGTTGCTGAGCCTCCGACTCCCGCAACTGTCGATAAACAACGTCCATGGCCGCCTGCGCCTGGATTGGATTTACTTCGCTCTTTCGGCGCGCCATCAAGGACAACCATTGATGTCGCCGGCTGGTTAACCTCGTAGCCGGCAGAGGATTGAAGACGGTGGTCATCATCAAAGGGATTCGCAGGTCCGGATCGTTACCGAGGTTGATTCCGTAAAAACCTGGAGGCGTGACACCAAGTACAGTGATCGGATGCTCGTTCACGAGAATTGTCTTGCCAACGATCGCCGGATCTTTTGCAAACCGACGGTCCCAGAACGCATAACTAAGAACGGCAACGGAGTGAGCGCCCGGCGTAACGTCATCATCTTGAGTAAACAGCCGGCCCACCCACGGTCGCACACCCAAAACTTGAAAGAAATTTCCGCTGACAAGTTCGCCGCGCACCCGTTCGTTTTGATCGGCATAACTGACATTCATTTGAGTGCTACCCCGCGCGATCACACCGGAGAGAACGTCACTCTTGTCTCTCAAGTCCTTGTACATCGGGTAGGAGAAGGAGCTATCAGCACTTGGTCCTTCCTTAGGATCGTAGCTCGACACAACCACGAGCTCTTCAGGTCGATCGACGGGTAGGGTTTGCAACAGCACCTTATCAGTCAACGCAAAGATCGCCGCGTTCGCTCCGATTCCCAATGCAAGAGTCAACACCACCACGCACGTGAATCCGGGATTCTTCCAAAGCATGCGAAGTGAATATCGAATGTCGGATAGAGTGGCTGCTAACATAGTTATCTCCAGAATTCCTTCAGTGGCGTCATCAAGCTAACGTAGGTGCTCGTGCTGGGACCGCACGCGTCCCCGCGTGCCGCATTCGAAGCCGAGCCTTGGTGGCTAACGCATGCACGCGGGGACGCGTGCCGCGTTCGAATCCGAGCGCTTGGTGGCTAACGCATGCACGCGGGGACGCGTGCCGCGTTCGAAGCCGAGCGCTTGGTGGCTAACGCATGCACGCGGGGACGCGTGCCGCGTTCGAATCCGAGCGCTTGGTGGCTAACGCATGCACGCGGGGACGCGTGCGGTCCCAGCATCCACATCTCTTTATTCGTACCTTAATGCTATCAACGGATTAACTCGCGATGCCCTTCGGGCAGGGATAAAACCCGCCAGCATTGCAACGAAGGTCAGGATCACTGCTGCGCCCAATAGCGTCACCGGGTCATTTCCCGTTAGGCCAAACAATTGACTCGAAACAAAACGAGTCGACAAGAGCGCAACAGGCACTCCGATCGCCAAACCTACGACAACCAGCAACAGTACTTCGCGTAGCACCATCCAGATGATCATCTTCCCACGCGCGCCGAGGGCGATACGAATACCTATCTCGTTCGTGCGCCGAGCAACGCCTTGGGCCATCACTCCATAAAGCCCGATGCACGCCAGGAGCAATGCAAGCATTCCGAAGAAACTAACTAACTGGGCGATTAGCCTGTCCTGTTGCAGGCGTTCCTGCATCTGATCGCTGAGGGTGGTCACGTCGAAGATTGGGAGCTTGTCGTCGACTTCGTTTATTGCTTGCCGTGCCACCGGCGCGAGGCTGGCAGGATCAGATTGTGTTCGTAAATGGATACTTACTGAAAAGGCAGCCTCGTCCTGGATCTGGAGAATTGGACGGTAAACTGTGTCCTCTGCTTGCTCGCGCTGATCTTGCGACTTCACGTTGCCAATGACGCCCACAATCTCGAGCGGCTGACCATTGTCGGTGTCGTCGTCAAACTCAAACGTGCGACCAATGGGGTTTTGGCCTTTGAAGTAATGCTCAACAAACTTTTCATTAACAACTGCGATTTTTGCTGACGCCGCCGTATCGCGCTCGTTAATTTCCCGCCCGCGCAAAAGCGGGACACCTAATGTCTCGCCGTACTTTGGACCAGTGAGAAGATCCTGGACCTCCAGGTTTTCACCGGGCTGAGTTGTATATCCCTGAACCTTTACGCTACTCGTTCGATTTGTTCCACTCATTGGCGAAAACGTAGCCATCGTTACCGAGGTAACATTTGGAATGCTGCTGAGACGGTCGACCAGTCGTTGATAAAGATTCGCGAGTTGAACGGGCTTGTAACCTGCCAGACGTGGATCGATCCCGACCAGCAAGACGTTCGCGCGGTTGAACCCGACTTCTTCTTTTTGCAGATTCAATAGACTGCGGGCGAATAGTCCGGCACCAGTAAGCAGCACCAGCGACAGCGCAACCTGGACCACGACCAAGCCTGATGAAAGATTGAACCTCAATCTGCCGCTGCCGGTTTTGGATTTCTCTTTTATGGTTGAAACGAGGTCCGACCTGCTCGATCTCACTGCGGGCACAAGCCCGAACAGCAACCCCGCCAGCAGTGAAACGCCCGCGGTAAACGACAGGATAAAGAGATCGGGTCGTGTATCGAGTGGAGCGTCCTGAGTAACAAGGCTGACGAGCAGTTTGACTCCCCAATACGATAGGACCACGCCGCAAATACCTCCGATGAAGGCGAGCAGCATGCTCTCAGTCAACAACTGACGCATGATGCGACTACGTGTTGCGCCGAGGGCCATGCGCATGGTGATCTCCGTCTTGCGACTTGCGGAACGAGATAACAGCAAACTTCCCACATTCGCACAAACAATCAACAAGATCATGCCAACGATCGCCATCAGCATTTGCAACGGCTTGGAATACCTGTTCCGCAATCCCGAAATACCACCGCCTCCAGTAACCAGGGTGACGGAGGTATTTCTGATTCCCTTCTGACGATCTTCATTAAGTTGACTGCCTGCTTGTTCGGTTAGAAATTGTTGGAGGGTCAAAGTCGAAGCAGCTTGTGCTTGTTCAATCGTCACACCGTGCTTCAAACGGCCCATCAATGTCAGCCAATAGACCTGGTTGTTTTCCAGGTAAGATTGAGTAAGTTCAACCTGCGGGTGAAACGAAAGCGGTAACCACATGTCGGGAGATCGACGTACGCGAACACCAAAGAACTCGGGCGGCGTCACACCCACGACCGTGAAGCTTGTGCCGTTAAGGATCAGGTTCTTGCCGACGATGTCCGGGTCGCTATTGAGTTGTCGCTGCCAGTAGTTGTGACTGATGACTGCGACCGGCGGTGCACCTGGTGAGTCGTCGGACGGCGTGAGGACTCGCCCTTTGATTGCCCCAACCCCCAGTAAAGAAAAATAGCTCCCGGACACCAGGTGGCCCCGACCCCTTTGCGCAGGAACGTTAGACGCCGCACCGGACTGGCGAATACTCAAACGACTCTCGCCGCTGCGAAAAGCAATGAGGTCTTCGAACGACTGGTTGTGATTCCGTAAGTACTGATATGAAGCGTAAGAGTAGCGACGAAACGGACCAACTCGCGGCGAGTCCTCGACAGAAGTACCTTCACCTGTTTGATCTGTGAAGAGAACCAATTGATCTGGATTGCTAACCGGAATCGACTTGAGAAGCACTGCATTGACAAGTGTAAAGATCGCAGTATTGGCGCCGATACCCAGCGCCAAAGTAACGATCACGATAAATGAAAAGCCCGGCCGCTTGCGTAATCCCCGCAGTCCGTAACGAAGGTCTTTTAGTAGATTGTCCATGGCATTCCCGTTCTATTGCAGATTTAAGACTTCAGATTGAAGATTGGCGCACTGAAATGAGGCGGCACGCTTGTCACCAATCTGAAATCTCTTTATTCATCGCAAGCGAGTAGCACAGACTTCAGTCTGTGTCTTCCTTAGCAATTCGCAGTGCTGGAACTGACCCGCCACCTTTTTTGGGTTTTTTCTTCTCCCGCGATGGTCCTTCTTTCTCAGCCAAACAGACTGTGAAGTCTGTGCCACGCGCTATTCCTCGCGAAGAGCAACCAGCGGATCCACTTTTGTCGCGCGACGTGCTGGAACGTAACAAGCAATCAATGTAACCAAGCCTAACGTCGCAACTACTGCCAGCAGCGTGACTGAATCGGTTGCAGTAACACCAAACAACAAGCTCGCCATCAGTCGCGTCAAACCCCACGCACCAAGCAAGCCGATTACAACTCCGACTGCAGCAAGCTTGAGGCCTTGCTTGATAACGAGCCCCAACACGTTTGCTCGTTGCGCACCCAACGCCATTCGGATTCCCATTTCACGCGTTCGTTCAGTAACTGAGTAAGCCAGCATTCCGTACAGGCCGATGATGGTGATTAGAAGCGCCACAACTCCAAAGCCTCCAAACAAGGTCAACGTAAAACGACGCGCATCAAACGAGGCAGACACCACTTCATTGAGCGGCGCAAAGCTCATTGGCACGTCAGATCTCAAACCAGTCACCGTGGTTCTTAGCGATGGAATAAGCGTTTCTGGCTTAGTTTGAGAGTGAACGACGATTGAGAGTCGCGCGACTTGCCACCACTGAGGTCGTTGCAATGAATAGCCATAAAGCATTGGTTCGGCATCACGCTCCAGAGACGAGTCGCGCACGTCGCCGACAACCCCGACGATTTCCATCAGGCGTTTGTCCTGGTCCATGTTGCCGAATTGAATTCGTTTTCCAACCCAGTCTCCATTGGGCCAGTACCGCTGCGCTAACGTCTGGTTGATAACTGCTACATGTTGTCCGTTCGCTTTGTCAGAAGCGTCGAACAATCGCCCCCGCACCAAAGGGATCTTCATGGCGGGAAAGTAACCGCTGCTCGCAATGCGATACACCGCGTATCCCTTTTGTGAAGGATCGTCATTGATCAGGAACTGTCCATTTTGGCTGCGGCCCTGGAGCGGCAGTCCGTTTATTCCGCCGACCGCATCAACGCCGGGAAGTTGGCCGATGTGATCCAACAGCTGGACATAAAACTGTCGAATCTTTTCATCTTCTTCGACAGTTATTGTGGTGGGCAACGACAGTGTCATAACGACTGAGCCGCCGGTTTCAAATCCTGGCTTAACCGCCATTACGTTAAGAAAACTCCGCGCCAGCAAACCTGCGCCAGTCAATAGCACCAGCGTCAGACCGATCTGGCCGATGACCATCGCTCCGCGCAAGCGGGCACCTCTGCCACCAACAGTCTGTCCGCGCGCACCCGACTTAAGATCGATGTGCAGATCGTGACGGGAACGAAGACCCGGCAGAAAACTCAACGCGACGGCGATCAGTACGCCCAATCCACACGCGAATAAGAGTATTCGCCCGTCGACTGAGATCGTATTGAGTCGCGGAAGATTTCCCTTGTCGAGAACCAGGAGCAACCGCACCGCAAAGGTCGCGAGGATGACGCCAAGGATGGCACCCGGCAGTGTCAGCACAAGGTTTTCGATCAATATCTGGCGTGTAAGACGAAGGCGGGAAGCACCAAGTGCAACGCGCAAAGTAAACTCACGTTGACGCGACAACAACTGTCCAACAAGTAAGTTTGAAAAGTTGGCGCAGGCTACAAGCAGCAGTAGACCAACAGAACCGAGCAGCAGCCAAAGACCCTGGCGAACATTTCGAGTAAGAAACTTTTGTAGCGGGATCAGTGTGAAATCGACTGCATCAGTGCTCTCTCCATAAGTCAGACGTAACTGCTTTCCGATCAAACTCACGTCGGCTTGTGCCTGCTCTACCGTGAATCCTTCACGGATCCGCGCGATGGCAGAAAAATTGTGCGCTGTTCTGGACGTACTTGGTGGCTCACCATTGGGGGTGGCCCAGATTTCGGTTTCTGTCGGGTAATCGAATGACGGGGGCATTACGCCGACTACATAACAGGTCATGCCGTCGACGTTGAGTTTCACCGAACTCAAATCAGATCTACCGCCCAGCATCTTTCGCCAGTAT
>QHXL01000236.1:0-465 GCA_003222935.1 Acidobacteriota bacterium | reverse complement strand
TATCCGTAACTAACGACCGCTGTGATAGGCCCACCGTATTCAACGTATTTATCTTCCTCGGGTAAAAACGGACGGCCAACAACGGGCTGCACACCCATTACGCCAAAGAAACTGCTCGTCACTAACGAGATCCGCGCCCGAGATGGCTCCGCACCACCCGTGACGACCAGTGGGAGACTGCCGGCAGCGACTGCAAGATGTTCTAAGCTACGATTCTGCGCCAGCACATCCCGAAAGTTTGGCCCGGCTACCGCCATTTGGTTTCCCTGGACGCCGATTTCACGTAGCTGCACCAGGCGTTCTGCGTTTGGATAAGGTAAGGGTCGGAGCAGAAGGGCGTCGACAATCGAGAAGATCGCCGTTGTGGAACCAATGCCCAGGCCGAGCACAATAATCACGATCGCCGTGAAACTCGGACGCTTAACGAAGTTTCGAAACGCGAAACGAATGTCTTTGATCATAAGC
>QHXL01000612.1 GCA_003222935.1 Acidobacteriota bacterium | reverse complement strand
ATCTTCAGGTCGCAATTGCTCAGCAAAGGCGCGGAATATAGAATCGGTCCAGGTTGAGTTGTGGCGATCGAGAATGAGCATTCGCGACGCATCTCGATCATCGAGAGGTTGTTGCGCGATTAACTCTTCAGGCAGGTCGTAGTCGAACTCGGTAATTCGCATAGGCAATGTCCGTCTGAATGTCCGATAAACTTCAGTTTGTCGTGACTCGGGCAAGTTTACCAATAGCACCAGTTGAGCATTTTCCAGATCTCATTGGACATTTTTCAGTTATCAATCAAGACGTTAAGCGCACTAAACCAAATTAAAACTGAAAAATGTCAAATGAGATCTGGAAAATGATTTCTTTTACGCTCCCCACTGCCGAGGCTCTTGTGGCGTTCGTCACGACAAGCTAAAGCATATCGGACATTGCGGGGTGCTCGCGGTGGAAGACGGCGGTGAGTTGGGCGCCGAAGAGAAGGATGAGGCTGGAAACGTAACTCCATGTCAGCACCGCAACGACTGCGCCGACCGAACCGTAAATCTGATCGTAGTGAAAGTAGTTTAAGCTCGACGCAAAGATGTACTTCGCAAGTTCCCACAACAGTCCGCCAAGGAATGCGCCTGGCAGCGTGTCGCGCAACGTCACCAGGGCCTTCGGCATGAATCTATAGACGAAGACAAACAGCGCAACAGTAATCAGGTAACTTAACGCCGCAAACAAGACTTGCCAAAACGCGCTGCCTACAGAAAGCAGTAACGGATAACGTTCCACCTGATGCGGCGACAAGCGGTTAGCTATATCACGCAATCCAACCATCACCGAGGTCACCATGACTGAAAAGGAAAGTAGTAGACCGACCGCTCCGATCATTCCGACCGTGACGGCGCGCCCGTGCCAAAAGGTGCGCGAACCCGCTCCCCAGATTCGATTCAACGCGCGCTCAATAACGGCGAAGACCCATGACCCGGCCCAGAACACAAGGACCACGCACGTGGCAATTGCGCCAAAACCAATTTGCGTAAACGATCCGATCGTTTCGCGTAGAAACTTGCCAGACCCCGGATACACATCAACTGCGTGCGACAACATCTGACTGCCGGCAGCTATCTTGTTGCTGATGGCGAGTAGTAACAGCAAGGTCGGAAAGAGGGCCATCAATCCGAAATAGCTCATCGCCGCCGCCGACGTGAAGAGGTCGTTCTCGTGAAATTGGTGGAGCGAATGCACAAGCATCGATCTCCACGGTGCCCGGTTTTTAACGCCAAACGAGTGCCGCGTGAATGATGCAAGGCGTTTCAGCATGAATTAAAAGTTCGAACCACTTTAGCGGGGATCAAACAGACTCGGGCGGGAGATATTGGGAAGATTGAGTCCAAAATGTTGATACGCGAGCGGTGTGGCCAGACGTCCGCGAGGCGTACGGTCAAGAAACCCAATTTGAATCAGGTAGGGTTCAATGATTTCTTCGATGGAATCCTTCTCTTCATGAATTGATGCCGATAGCGTTCCCAGGCCGACTGGTCCGCCATTGAACTTCTCAATAATCGTCAAAAGTAGTTTGCGATCCATTTCATCTAAACCGTAAGTGTCGACTTCCATCCGATTCAACGCGTCACTTGCGACTTCCTTGTTTATCTTTCCGTCGTAGTCGACTTCAGCGTAATCGCGAACCCGCCGGAGGAGTCGATTGACGATGCGCGGAGTGCCGCGAGATCTCCTGGCAATTTCCCGTGAACCATCTTCGTCGATCTCGACTCCGAGTATTTCCGCAGAACGTTTGCAGATCACTTCGAGATCTTCGTGTGGATAGAAGTCTAGATGAAAGACGATGCCAAAACGGCCACGCAGAGGAGAGGTGAGCAGGCCGGCGCGGGTGGTGGCGCCAATCAAAGTAAACTTTGGCAACTCGAGTTTGATGGAACGCGCAGCTGCGCCCTGACCGATCAAAAGATCCAGTTGGTAGTCTTCCATCGCTGGATAGAGTTTTTCTTCCAGTGCTGGAAGCAGGCGATGGATTTCGTCGATGAATAGGACGTCGCCTTCTTGCAGGTTCGTCAGCAGCGCGGCAATGTCACCGGCCTTTTCAATTGCGGGGCCCGCGGTTGAACGAAGTTCGGCGCCCATCTCGTTTGCGATGATGTTTGCGAGAGTTGTCTTGCCGAGACCTGGAGGTCCAGTGAGCAGCACGTGATCGAGCGCTTCCCGACGTCGAAGAGCGGCCTTCATGTAGACACGAAGGTTTTCCTTCACCTGGCGTTGACCGATGTATTCCTCGATACGGTTTGGTCGCAGGGTCAGGTCAAGTTGCCGCTCGTCGTCATTTGGTGATGCGTCTTTCATTCGTGCTGAAATTGATTCAGGAGCCATAGCTTAATGTCCGATATGCAAAATGTCCGACGAACTTTAGTTTGTCGCGCTCCCCATTAGAGGCACACCTTGACCTTTAGATCTACCTGTTCGATCTCACGACAAACTGAAGTTTATCGGACATTGGATGTCAAACTCGTGCCAGCTTTCGCAACACTCTTCGTAGTACTGACTCAACAGTCACGTCGCCGCCTTCAGCGATCGCATTATCGATTGCTTTCTCAGCTGCTGAACGTTGATAGCCAAGATTGAGGAGTGCAGATAGTGCGTCCGCACGAACACTGTCCTGGGTTGGCTCTCCTGATACTGCCGCCCTGGCAGCGAACTCTTCCTCAAGTTGGGCAGACGAAAGTGCGCCAACTTTTTCACGCAACTCAATCACAAGTCGCTCAGCAGTCTTGCGTCCAACACCGGGAATCAAAGTCAACCGGGCGAGGTCGTTCGTTCGAATCGACGCAATCAAATCGTCTGCGTTCATTCCTGACAGCAATGTGATCCCCAACTTTGGACCAATCCCGCTAACTGAAATGACTTTGAGAAACAGCTCGCGCTCACGAATCGTCTTGAAACCGAAGAGTTGTAACGTGTCTTCACGAACGTGTGTATAGATCCGTAGCTGAACAGGCGAGCCTATATCCTCAAGATCGTAGAAGGTCGACAGTGGAATGGTGACTTCATAACCTACACCACCCACATCAAGAATCACGGAGGTTGCTTGTTTTGAAAGAAGAACGCCGCTGAGATGCGCAATCATAAAATTTGCGGGATTGTAGCAGCCGCAGATGAACGCTAACAAACACGCAGTAGAAACACGGAAACGATGTAGGAAAATTTCTAATCTCAGTTACCTATCGGTTTCGTTGATACTGGCTCAAAGTGGGTTTTCTCGGCGCACCCGGGCGTTCTTTGCGTCTCAGCGGTGACAATGCCGAACACCAAACAACCGCAGAGACGCAGAGGACGCTGAGAATTCCGCAGAGATTTGAAATCTAACCAGCACTGTTTTTTTGTATCAGGTTCAGTAAAACATGGCGATAGAGCTATACTGCTAACGACGAAGGCCCCTGGTAATGAAATCCGAAAAAATATCAGAGCTAACAACTGCGAGGCTGAGCGTTTATCTCCGTTGCCTTAACATGCTGCATGCCTCGGGGATTAAGACAATCTCTTCCCAGTCACTTGCACAGCAGTTCAACCTGAACTCGGCGCAGATCAGAAAAGATCTAGGGTATTTCGGGGAGTTTGGAGTGCGCGGCGTCG
>QHXL01000611.1 GCA_003222935.1 Acidobacteriota bacterium | reverse complement strand
TCTCAAGAGACGGGGCTGGTGTGATCTCAAGGGACGGGGCTGGCTTTACATCACCGGTGGGTAGTGGTTTCAAGGCGGCTGGGATTATTGCGAGCGGAGTAGCAACTCCGACGCCAACACCCGAGCGTGGCTGGTACATCGTGCGGACGAGCGGCGGAGCCAAAGCGACTACAACTTTCACGAACAATCCAGACGGCACTGTTCAAGTCTCAACAACAGCAAAACTAGATCCTACGAGTACTCCAAAACTCTCGGAGTTGGAGAGGCCTCGGCTGTTTGCTGTGGTGAGTAATCCTGTGCTTATCGAGTTTTCATCCGTCACGTCTGTTGCTAGCGAGGCCGGAAATTCAATTCAACTTACGGTCAACCGATCGCTGAACACGTCGCAACCCGCTTCAGTCGACTACTCCACAAGTGATGCAACAGCTAAACAGTCTTCTGATTACACCGCAAATTTCGGAACGCTTCACTTTGCGCCCGGCGAGACCACAAAGACAATCACTGTGTTGTTGACAGACGATGCGTTCCTTGAGGGTCAGGAGACTTTTAAGGTCACACTTTCTAATCCAATCAATTCAGTTCTTGATCATCAAACTGACACCGTGACAGTCAACGTCAACGACAACGACGTTGCGACCTCAGGGACGAATCCCAACGACAACTCCAGATTTTTTGTTCGCCAACACTACCTCGACTTCTTTGGTCGCGAACCAGATCCGTCAGGTTGGGACTTCTGGACCAACAACATCGATTCATGTGGAGCGGATACGAACTGCAGGGCCGTGAAACGTGACGACACATCCGCAGCGTTCTTCTTATCGATCGAGTTTCAGGAAACGGGATTCTTCGTTCACCGTGTCTACAACGCGGCCTTGAACAGAACGAACGGCTTGCCACGTTACGTCGAATTCCTTCGCGACACACGCGCGATAGGAAACGGGGTGGTTGTCAACGCGAATGGATGGGAACAATTGCTGGATTCAAACAAACAGTCGTTCCTGACTGAGTTTGTTAACCGCGGCGAGTTTCGGACTTTATATCCGCTGGGCCTATCAGCGGCAGAATTCGTCGATGCACTTTACGCACATGCCGGCATTACGCCAACAGCGGCAGAACGCCAGGCCGCAATCGACGAATTCAACGTGCCAACGGGCGCGCGTGAACGCGTGTTGCGTCGGGTTGCGCAAAACAATTCACTGACAAACCGGGAGTTCAGTCGTGCGTTTGTGCTTGCGCAGTACTTTGGTTATCTCCGACGCAACCCTGATGATGCTCCCGATAACAACCTCGACGGGTTCAACTTCTGGCTAACAAAGTTGAATAACTTCGGCGGCGATTTCCGCGGCGCCGAGATGGTTAAGGCGTTTATTTTGTCAGGTGAGTATCGCAGACGATTCGGACAGTAAGAAAGATTAGCCGCAGATCAACGAAGAGAAACGCAGATCAGAAAAGAAGTTAGTCCCGTCCTTTTTCTGATATCTGGGTTCATCTGCGAGGTCGGCGGCTCAAACGAAAACTTCCGAATAGCGCAAGTTGGGAAGGTTGTGGTTTACCCCCGCTGGCCTGGAGCTAAGAGAACACTAATGTAACTCTTAGTTAGACCAGCGGGGGAAACCGCCCAACTTGTACTAATCTCAAGGCCTTTCCTGATGGTCCTGACTTTTGCAGAACGGTCTCAAGCATATCGAAAAGTCGAAACTCACTAAAACGCTTCAAACATCAACATTAGACTCCTGGTGAAACCGTTGTCGTTCTCCTGTGCGATGTAGACGCGCCCGTTTGCCCCAAAAGCGATATCAGTCGGGTGATAAGCCTGGCCTGTCAATAACTTCTCCTTGTTTGGATCGGGCGTGCGACCACCTCGACCGAAGACACGGACTAGCGAACCGGATTTGTCGAAGATACTAATTCGCGCCGGCTCTTCAGTGTCCACCTCGCCGAGTTCGACGACGTATACATTGCCTTGCGCGTCAATGCGAACGGATTCGGGAACATCCACACGGCCCAGATGCCAATCAGCGCCGCTCGCCATTTTTTGTTTAGTTTTCCCATCCGATGACGCTCGATAAAGCGAGCGATCTTTTTCCAGACCCGAGGCGATCCAGATATTCCCACTCGATGTATCAACGTCGAAGGCCTTTGTGTATAGATCGTCCCCCGCTACCTCCGCGATTTCCAGTACAGGTTTTCCGTTAGCGAATCTGAAAACGTGGCTTCCGGCACCAAACAAATTTCCTTTGCGGTCGAATCGTAAAAACGACAAAGCCTCTTCGCTTTCAAACGGTTGCAATGCCGCGCCAGCCTTGGAAAAGTGATAGACGGATTTTGAATTGTTCGTGGTGGTGTAAATGTCGCCTGTCTTCGGATCTACGGCAACGCCCTGGCACTGGTTTTCAAGTTTTACCGGCACTTCCATATTTCGACCCTCAGGGTCGGTTCGCACGATGCGCGATCTCCCGACATCGCAAATGTAAAGGCGACCCTGTTGGTCAGTCTCAATCTCGCCCGGATTATCCAGATCCTTGAGGTTGAAGCC
>QHXL01000235.1 GCA_003222935.1 Acidobacteriota bacterium | reverse complement strand
GTTTGGAAACTTCGACATGGGTTCGAGCTTTATTGGTTGTTCCAGATTGTCGATGAGCGCTGAACATGACTGACGCGCGCGACCATTAATCACCATCGTGCAAATGCCGCACACCTGTTCCAGGCAGTTCATACTCCAAACTGGTGGCGTTGTTTTGGTGCCGGCTTTCGTTACGGGGTTTTTCTGAATCTCCATCAGAACTGTGATGACATTCAGATTAGGTCTGTACGGGATCTCAAACTCTTCCCAGTACTGGGCTGAATCAGGATTTGCCCGGCGTCTGATGTGAACCTCGACGGTTTTCGGAGGCGTAGTGGACTTTCGGTTTGAATGCGTTGCGCTCATTAGTTGTTCGACTTGCCTCCCGCTTCGTAGCCCTGTTGTTTCGTCGCTGCCGTCGCTGTAGTTTCCTTTTTGCCCTTGCTGTAATCTCTCTTGCGTGGCTGTATGAGTGAAACGTCGACGGCGTCGTAAGAAATCACCGGACCCTCGCCCGAGTATTCCGCAATTGTTGTTTTCAGGAAATTCTCATCATCGCGATCTGGAAAATCAGGCTTGTAGTGAGCTCCGCGCGATTCGTTTCGATTCAATGCCCCGAGGGTAATAACACGGGCGAGCTCGAGCATGTTTGCCAGGTGGCGTGCATGTGGCAGGGCCATCGTGGACCAAAGATTCGAATCATTAATTGAAATTCGTTTGTAACGATCCATCAGTTCCAGGAGCTTTTGGTCGGTAGCTGCAAGCTTGTCGTTGTAACGGACCACAGTCACGTTGTCCGTCATCCATTTGCCCATCTCCTGGTGCAACACGTATTGATTCTCATCCCCGCTTTGGCTGATCAACCGTTGGTTAATTTCTTGTTGCAGCTTCAATTCCTGGTCGTAGATTTTTGAGCCATTGGTGCCGTTTCGCTCGACGTTCTTGGCGAATTCGATTGCAGCCGGTGCGGCCACAAATCCTCCGTACACGCAGCTTACGAGTGAGTTAGCGCCAAGGCGATTCGCTCCATGGATCGAGTAGTCGCACTCGCCTGCTGCGAGCAGGCCGGGAATATTCGTTCGTTGATCGTAGTCGACCCAAAGACCACCCATTGAGTAATGAACACCCGGGAATATTCTCATCGGTACATGCCGAGGATCGTCGCCAACAAACATTTCGTAAATCTCGAGGATCGCACCTAGCTTGCGGTTGAGTACCTCCGCCGGGATGTGTGTCAGATCCAGGTAGACCTGGTTCCCACCGCCGACGCCCTGGCCCGTGATACAGATCTGGAAAATCTCACGCGTCGCAATGTCTCGCGGAACCAGATTGCCGTACGCCGGGTACTTCTCTTCGAGGAAGTAAAGACGTTCAGCTTCCGGAATTTGTGAAGGTGACCGCGCATCTCCCTGCTTACGGGGAACCCACACTCTTCCACCTTCACCGCGCGCAGATTCAGACATCAGCCTTAGTTTGTCTTCACCTGGAATCGACGTCGGGTGAACTTGAATGAACTCGCCGTTGGCATACTTGGCGCCTTGCTGATAACACGCCGAGACTGCACTTCCAGTGCAGACCATCGAGTTTGTCGACTTGCCAAAAATAAGGCCCGGTCCACCCGTAGCAACGATCACTGCGTCGGCTGGAAACGCTTTCAATTCGAGCGTCTGCAAATCCATGGCGACCAAACCGCGACACACCTGGTGGTCGTCGAGGATGAGCGAAAGCATTTCCCAGGCTTCGAACTTCCGGACCTTGCCGGAAACTTCATAACGACGAACTTGCTCATCGAGGGCATAAAGCAGTTGTTGACCGGTCGAAGCGCCTGCGAAAGCAGTGCGGTGATGTTTAGTCCCACCGAAACGACGAAAGTCGAGCAGGCCTTCGTTAGTTCTCGAGAAAGGGACACCCATTCGATCAAACAAATAGATTATCGATGGGGCCATTTCGCACATGGCCTTTGCGGGCGGTTGATTGGCCAGGAAATCGCCGCCGTAGACCGTGTCGTCAAAATGTTCCCAGGTAGAATCACCTTCGCCCTTCGTGTTCACTGCGCCATTGATCCCACCCTGGGCACAAACAGAGTGCGAACGCTTCACTGGAACCACCGAAAACAGATCGACAGCATGACCGCCTTCGGCGATCTTCATGGCTGCGGCTAACCCGGCAAGTCCTCCACCGACGATTGCGATCTTCAAACCGTTGCTTGCCATTATTTAATGACTCCTATCAATCCGCCGTCGCGAACAAACGCCACCATGGCATTGAGTCCGACCAGGAGCAGCACGGCGCCAAAACCGATACATGCGTAGCCTGCTAATCGCTGCGCTCGTTCACCAATGGTGATGCCCCAATCAACCAGGAACAGCCAGATGCCATTTGCCAGGTGCCACACTGTGGCGGTGATACCGATTACATAAACAATAAAGATTGGTACCATCCGAAATTCGCGAGAGACGATCTCGAATGCCCGGTCGGGTGCATGGGCCACTGAAACGTCGTTGAGGCCAGGAATCATGCCGAAACGGAAATTCAGCACGTGAAATGCGATGAAAAAGAACAGGATTACGCCGGTGATTCTTTGTACGAGATAGAACCAGTTGCGCGGATACGGGTACGCGAGATTATTCGGTCGCGCTTCGACAGTGATCACCATTCCATAGACCGCGTGATAGATGAGCGGTATAAAGATGCCTGCAGTCTCAACCAGCACGATATAGGGAATCGCCTGGAGATCAGCGACCGCACTATTGAAATGTTCCGCACCTTTTAGCGCTTTTGAATTGGTGTAAAAGTGTTCGAGAATAAAAAGCCCGAGAGGAACAATACCGGAAAGCTGGTGGAGCTTGCGCAAGATGAAAGTCTTGCTCAAACGAATAGCCAAGAATGCACTCCTTTGCCGCTAAGTTGGATCATCAGGGCGAGACGACTTAGATCAGGCAGGTTGTAATTGAGTTTAATCAGAGCACTTGAATTATATTTAGAACTGAAGGAAAAGCACAACCACACTACGCGCGTAACTTGATATGTTGGTAGAAGAATCACTAACAAAACTTGCTGAGTTGATTCGTACCCGGTCTGTCTCGCCTGTTGAAGTCGCTGAAGCACACCTTAACAAGATCTCGAAACTTAATGATGCGTTGAATGCAATCGTCACTATGGCGCCTGATCTCTTAGACCGGGCTCGAGTGGCAGAAGCAGCAATAATGCGTGGCGATGAACTCGGTGCACTCCACGGTCTCCCACTTACAATCAAGGACACGATTGAAACGGCCGGTTTGTTAACGACCAGTGGCTCGAAACTTCGTGCTGACTTTGTTCCTACGAATGACGCGCCGTCGGTTGCAAGATTAAAAGCAGCGGGTGCAATTGTCCTTGGAAAAACAAACGCGGCTGAGATGGCGATGGACTACAACGCCGACAATCCAGTCTTTGGTCGCACCAACCACCCATTAAATCCTTCACTCACGCCGGGCGGTTCCAGTGGTGGTGAAGCTGCTGCCATTTCAACTTTCATGTCACCGGGGGGATTGGGTACTGACCTAGCAGGTTCCATTCGAATCCCAGCGCACTTCTGCGGGATTGCGGGTTTGAAACCGACGTGCGGACGTGTCCCGGGTGAGGGACAGTATCCTCCCAGCACTGGGCCCTATTCGCTTGGTGCGGTCATTGGACCGATGGCCCGAACGGTCGAGGACCTTCGCCTTCTATTTCGAGTGCTGTCGAACACAGGAGCACAAAACAATGATCCGGCACTCACGGATATGACGGTCGCCTGGTACACGGATGACGGAATTGCGCCAGTCAGTGATGAAACTGTTAAGGCAGTAACCTCGGTCGCAGAAATTCTCAAGAGCGCTGGAATGAAGGTGACGAATCGTCGTCCCCCAAACATCGAACACGCTAACTCACTCTGGCTGCAAGTTTTCTCAAGAGCTTCGGTGGTCCAACTTCGTAAAGTCTATGCTGGTGAAGAGGGCTCAGGCGGATCATTTGTGAGTTGGCGACTCCGAACCGCCGATGATGCGCCAGTGCCGAGCCTGGATGAATACATTGAAAGTTGGATGCGGCGAGATCGGTTACGTGAGGAGTTGTTGAAGTGGATGGAGACGATGCCAATTCTGTTATGTCCTGTTGGCGCGACGCCAGCCTTCAAGCACGACACTTTGAAAGTGAACGTCAACGGAACTGCGATAGGTTCCTTTCGGGCCTTCAGTTATTCACAAGCTTTCAACGTGTTCGATCTTCCGGTGGTGACTATTCCAGCTGGGAAGTCGAAGGAAGGTTTGCCAATCGGAGTTCAGATTGTTGGTAGACCCGCAGAGGAAGAGTTGGTGTTGAAAGTGGCTGAGATTGTTGAAAAGAACAACGTTAGCCGCAGATAAACGCAGAAAGACGCAGATCAGAAAAAGTAATAATGGTGGTTGTCTTTTTTGACCTGTGTCTTTCGGCGTTTATCTGCGGCCTAAAAGTTTGTCTCACAACGCTCGTATCCTATATAGTTCGTCGCCCGAGTTCACATGTTCCCATTCCACATCTAACTAGGAGTCGATTATGGAAGGAGTTCTCTCAGTTCTGGCCGTAATGTTCTTTGGGTTCCTCGGCCTCGTACTACTTATCGTTGCAGTTAAAACGATCAGGATCGTGCCGCAAGCGACGGTTATGCTGGTGGAGCGTTTGGGTAGCTTCAATCGCATTGCCAGCAGCGGTCTAAACATTCTCATTCCATTTCTCGACAAACCGCGTGGTGTTTATTGGACCAATACCCGGCCTGGGCTCAGCTCGATCGACCTGCGCGAACAGTACATCGATCTGCCGCCCCAACCAGTAATCACTCGCGACAACGTGACTATTCATGTCGACTCCGTGGTGTACTGGCAAATCACCGATCCGGTAAAAGCCGTCTATGAGATGAATGACCTTGTGGGTGGAATTGTGCAACTTACGATTACCGGCATGCGTGCGGTAATGGGCGACATGGACCTGGACCACACTTTATCGCAACGCGATCAGATCAACTCGAAGTTGCGCCTCATCCTTGACGAGGCGACAGACAAGTGGGGCGTCAAGGTTACTCGTGTCGACGTCAAAAATATCAATCCTCCGGAAGATGTTCGCATCACGATGGAGAAGCAGATGACGGCAGAACGAAATCGACGCGCGCTGGTGTTGCAGGCTGAAGGTGATCGGCAAGCGGCAATTACTCGTGCTGAAGGTGAGAAGCAGGCGGCTGTCACTCGAGCGGAAGGTGAAAAGCAGTCGGCGATACTTGCGGCGGAAGGCGCGGCACAAGCGCGGCTCAAAAACGCAGAAGCTGAGTCCGAAGCGATAAACCGTATTGCCCAGGCGATTCCTGGTGGAGATCCTGGACAGTACCTGATTACAACGCGCTACATCGATAGCTTGAAAGAAATGACGCGGACGAACAATTCCAAAGTGATCTTTATGCCAGTCGAAACTTCCGCCATGCTTTCGAGTCTTGGAGCGATCAAGGAAGTGTTGTCGCAGACTGGTGAGAAGGGCGACGCTCCGCCACCTCCACCAAAACCTCGCGAATTGCCGAGATAGTTCTAAGCCGCAGATAAACGCAGAAGAACGCAGATCAGAAAAGTAACGAGTTCGCTTTAAGGGCTTTTCTAACCTGCGTCCTTCTGCGTTTATCCGCGGCTAAATTACCTCGGGCAAGTTGTGCCGCGATAGGGCCGTGTATTTCGATCCTTTGCTGCTCAACTCACTTCGAAAAACCACCAACTCATTTACCGTCAGCTTCATTGATTCAAATCCGAGCTCCTGATGAGTCTCGGCGAGTGTTTTGACACCGGTTGGTTTTCTGATTCGCGCAATCGTGAGGTGAGGACGGAAGGTGCGGTCTTCTTTTGCGAAACCTTCATTACTACATTCGTTTTCAAACCTTCGATTCAACTCGTTGAGTTTTCCCGACGGATCTTCAACGCCAATCCATAAAACACGAGCCTGGCTCGGCTTTGGAAAGCTTCCACTGCCTTTGATCAATATGTCGAAAGGCGAACAGTCAACGACTGCACGATCACCAGCTTTCGCGATCTTCGCAATACTGCTTTCATCAACGTCGCCAAAAAACTTCAAGGTTAGATGAATGTTCTCGATCCGGGTCCAGCTTGCATGGCTTTCCGGAACTGCCGCGCGTAGTTGATTGATGTAACTTTGGATTTGTGAACGGATGTTCTCAGTTAGTTCGATTGCGCAAAAGGTTCGAAATGTTTGGACCACTGTTCTTGGAATGTCGGTAGGAATTTTCTCTGTGCCCTCTGTGTCTCGGCGGTTATAAAGATTGCGCCTACTCAACCGCTGAGACGCAGAGAACGCTGAGAATACGCAGAGTTACCAGGAAGACACGAAGATCCAAATTAGCTCACACAGCTGTTGCTTTTGCTTGGTAACAGACTTGCTTAATTAGCAGGTTCCAGCACGGTTGTTTCTTTCGTCGCTGCCGCAACTGCGGCTTCGCTGAATGGAAACACTTTTGGTGTCACGGCCTTCCAGTCTTCCAATTGATCTTTCCAATGCGGATTTGACGGAATACCTGATGCTCCGAGAGGGATTCCTTGTTGAGTCAAATCCCAGTTACTCGGGTCAGCAATCAAACGCATCGAAACACTCGAACCCACGTTAACAGTTGCTCCCAGAAGCCCGCCCGTTCCTTTTTGCGGAAATGGTGTGATCACGAACTGAGTACCAAGCAGTGGCACCCCACCGAGCGGGTGTTGGAAACGAGCGGTTGCCATGGCGCCCCATGTCCACTTCGCTTCGTCACTACCCAGATTGCGAGTTAGCACCTTTATTGCATCGTCATAGGATGCGCGGAACAAGTCGGCGTAGTCGGTGAAATCCTTTGGCAGCCACTCCTTTGGTTGATCTTTGATTATTCGATCGAGCGTAGTGTCAAAGTTGGCCCACTGGTAATTTCGCACAAGGGTTTCGCCGAGCGCCGCAGTAAGAATCCGCGAACGGAAAGCAATGCGCATCTGGGAAGCCAGTAGCGCCGCTCTTG
>QHXL01000618.1:4636-5111 GCA_003222935.1 Acidobacteriota bacterium | reverse complement strand
TTTCGCTCATCTGGATTTGTCGTATAAGTCCAAAGTTCCGTGGGCGAGAGATCTATTTGAAGCATTTCCACAGTCGCGTCTTGTCCGGCGCCAAAGACAGCGAGAAACTGCGCGTGTTGCCCAGGAATATTACGAATGCCTTCTATGCAGCGGCGGGCACTATTTGAGAGACGCGTGTCGTTGATCAGCAGTGAAAAATCGCTCGCCTGTTTTCCGATAATTTTCACACCGGCCGTATTAGCCAGCGACACACCGATCGGGTTGGGATTTTTAGCGGTGCCGGTAAAGTCTTCGTAAGCGTCCGAGGCCAACATCGTGACAGTGTTCTCTTTTCCGCCCGTTCGCGCGGCCCGCTCAATGACCTGGAGAATGCGTGGATATTCGCGAACGATTTCCCACACCTCATCGAACGCCAGCAAAACCGGCGATCGCGTGCCTATCGAGCGTGGAAAGGTCCCTGCCTTTCAAGAGAGGA
>QHXL01000618.1:3492-4531 GCA_003222935.1 Acidobacteriota bacterium | reverse complement strand
GGATCGTTGCACGTGTGAAACACGTTTGCTACGATGCGGTCACGGTGAGTATCGGCTTTGTTGAGACGAGAACGGACCCGCTAGTGCGCTTACGCAAGGCTTACCGGCTGTGTGCGGAAGCGAGCGCACATCTTGAGCGATGTCGAGCGGAGAATCGGCCGCGGCAGAAAGGCGAGCTTTTCGCGCAAGCCGTGGTTGATGTGAGAAACATTCAGGCGGAAATCGAGCCCGCTGGTTTACGGCTGAAGAAATGCGTGATCATTGATACGGAATTAGTTGATGAGTGGCCGCGCGAAAAGCATTGACAGGGCGATTGAGAGTAATAGAATGATGGGCAACTTGAGCGTATCCGTCGCGTAGTGAGGACGCGATGGGTAGAGGCTGAATGTCTCCGCTCGCGCAGCCGGTCACGGTTGCGTAAATGAAACGGCCGGGGCTTGTGGGAGGGCTCCGGTCGTTCTATTTTTAGCGTGTATGGATTAGTGCGAACTCTAGGATTGGCACCAAGACTGAATTGGCCACACGTTCTTAACGTAGTTTTTCCCTTCGAACGAACGAAATTCCTTAAAAAAGGTTTTTCCGGGAGAGTTAGGCGCGAGTGCCCCAAACACTCGCACCACTCTAACAAACTGATTTAGCCACGAATTGCTGAAAAACCCTTGACAGTTACGGAAGACGGTAGTAGATTGCGCGCCATCATAAGCAACTTTCGTTGCATGGAATCTTAAAGTCTCGTTTTTACAGTCCGGCGGGGTCTAACTTGCTGGGAGACCCTACCAAGTAAACAGTCACAAGGTAAAGCACAATCAACAATGCTCTTCAAGCTGTTCTGGCTGAAGAGTCCGTCCGATTCTCTTGGAGGAGGTGCCCGCCATGGTGTTTATCTCGAAAAGAAACAGAAGAAGAGAAAGAGAAGTTCAACAAGCCCTCAACAACCGACTCGAATTAGTCAAGGAGGGTTTCACTCGCCGTGACCTGATGAAGATGGGACTGATGACCGGCGCTGGTGTTTTGATCCCTAAGTTGGGATTGACCCACG
>QHXL01000618.1:3042-3464 GCA_003222935.1 Acidobacteriota bacterium | reverse complement strand
ACCGCGCCGCTGTCGTCGTCGTACGATCACGGATCGAGTTGCGACGTCGGCAACAGCCCGCAGCCAGCCCAAGTCTTCGTTGATCCGATGCCCATTCCGCCGCAGTTGCCGTCGCGTGATGTGTTGACAGACCCAGGATTAAATTTCGGCGCTCGCCCTCAAATATGCCCGAACACTGCTCCAAACCCCAACAACGGCAATCTTCCGTTTGAGGGGCGCGGGCAATTCAACGGTCTCCCGGTACCTGGGTCGGATTGTTTCCAATTCTTCAACCAATATCCGACGCAGAAGTATTACGTCGAACGTATCAGAGCAAATTCCAACTTCAGGATTACCTCAGATACCAACATCCCCGCCCAACTCATTTGGGGATATAACCTGGGTGGTTCGGCTGCGAGCGACGTGGGAACATTCCCTGGGCC
>QHXL01000618.1:2127-2955 GCA_003222935.1 Acidobacteriota bacterium | reverse complement strand
CTGCACAATTTCCACACTGCGCCGGAGAGTGATGGCGGGCCCTGCCGATGGTTCTTCCGCGGACAGTATTTCGATTACTACTTCACCGCGCAGCAGGCCGGCTTTGCCTCGACGCATCAACCCAACGGTGACATCAACGAATCGTTGAGCACCCTGTGGTATCACGATCACCGCATCGATCACACTGCCGAGAATACTTACAAGGGCCTGGAAGGGTTTCACCTGATCTTTAATCAGTTTGACACCGGCAACGAGACAACCGGCTTCCGCCTTCCCAGCTACCCAGCGTTTGATGTCCCGATCATCCTGAATGACAAGTTGATCGATCCGAGCACGGGTAAGATTTGCTTCGATACGTTCAACTTCAAGGGACTTATAGGCGATGTCCAATTGGCGAACGGCATCGTTCAGCCGTTCTTCAATGTCAGCAAGAGGCGCTATCGCTTCCGCGTGCTGAACGGCGGGCCGTCGCGCTTCTACGAGTTGTTCCTTACCGATCCGCTCAGCCCTAGCACGCAGATTCCGTTTTGGGTGATTGCCGACGACGGCAACCTGCTGCCTACGCCTGTTCAAGTTACCAGCTTCCGCATTGGCGTAGCCGAGCGTTATGACATCATCATCGACTTCAACCAAGTCAAGAATCTGATTGGCAGCCACACAGCCGTTCGCTTGGAGAACCGTTTGGAACAGGATGATGGTCAGGGACCGACCTGCAACGTCTTTGCCGGCGGCGATTCCAGAGGCACCTATTGTCTGGAGTTCCGAATCGGGTCAGCGGTCACTGACAACAGCGTCGACCCGGCGACTCACCCCGTGCTCTACCAACTG
>QHXL01000618.1:0-2084 GCA_003222935.1 Acidobacteriota bacterium | reverse complement strand
ATCAATGACAGGTTCGCCAACTGCAACGAGCTACGTTTTGCCGTAACTCAAAATAGCGCGGAGAATTGGGTACTTACGAATCCCCGAAACGATTGGCAACATCCGATTCACGTCCACTTGGAGGAGCACCAGATCCTGAGCCGGGTTCTCAGCGGAGGCCGTCATAGCAGCCGCAGCGGTTCCCGTTACGATTCCTCTCGAGACTGTCCATTTGGCGGCGGCGGCGGCGGCATCAGCACCACGCGTCCCGGCGTGCCTAATGTGGAGGTATCGCGCAAGGATGTCACCCGGCTTCAGTTCGATGAAGACGCGACGATCTTTTTCCGCTTCCGCGACTTTCAGGGTGACTGGCCGATGCACTGTCACAACACGGTTCACGAAGATCACGCCATGATGCTGCTCTTCCAGGTGCAGCCTAACGTGATCGACAACAACCAGAATCCTTAACAGCCGCTATTGCGACAGGCGAAGCAGACAGAGAAAAGGAGCACAGATTATGAAAGGCATAACAAGAAGAAAGTGGCTGGTGGCTGCGGGAGCGACTACCGCTGCGGTAGGAGCAACCAGTCTGGCGGGCCGGGTCAGTTTGTTCGCGCAGGAAGCCACGCCAGCGAGCAAACATAACTACAACTTCAAGAACATATCGCCGCGTGACCTTATTCAGCAGCGTCACCTGCCAAACGTGGAGTTGATCACTCAGGACAATCAGAAGGTTCACTTCTACACCGATCTGGTCAAAGACAAACGGGTGGTTATTCAGTTCATGTTCGCGCGTTGCAAGGACATCTGCCCGGTAATCACCCACCACCTGGTCGAAGTGCAGAAAATGTTGAAAGGCCGCGTCGGAAGCGACATCTTCTTTTACTCCATAACGCTCAGTCCCGAGGAAGATAAGCCACGCGATCTCAAAGCGTTTGCAAAGCTGCATGGCGTAGGACCGGGCTGGACTTTTCTCACCGGGAAGCCGGACGACATTCTGCTCCTGCGCAAGTCGCTTGGCTTTTTCTACAAAGACCCCAAAGAAGATGCCGATCGAAACAACCACTCCGGCATGCTCGTAGTCGGCACCGAACCTCTCATGCGTTGGGCCATGTGCCAGGGTGGGGCCGATGCAAAATGGATTGCCACTGTAATTCAGACAGAGGCGGATGCTCCTCTCACGGGATCTGTGGATGGAGTCAAGCAGTCCGATCCTGCTGTTCGTCTGAATCTCAAGGCACCAAAGGACGGGACTGCTCCGGCTGTTCACGTTCACAGGATGAAATAGAGCTGTCTGCCGCAGCAGCCAGTCTGCCGCGCCACGAAATCAGCGTAGGTGAACGCCCCTCCATACTAGGCGCACTCTGAGGACAGCGTCTACAAGGCCCGGTTTCTTGCCGGGTCTTGTTTTGGGTTATCAAAAAGCCGTTAATACTTCCTGTCGGAATCTCCCTCAAAACAGTCTTGCCCAACGTATAGCATGCAACCCGCCAATCGAATCTTTCTCCATCGATGAGTACGCATGGCTTTGGAACTCACGATATCAACCGTGGAGTTGCGCTCAGTTGCGCACGGTGCCTGGCTTAATCAAACATCGCAGGAATTCTCAGGTCGCGCTGATATCGTTGATTCGACGTTCGAGCGCAGTCAGACCCTCAATGATCTCGTCCCATTCGGGATAAGCGCCGAAGATCATCGCCTTCATTTCTTTATAATCACTACGAGGATCATCGATGCGATGATTAGCCGGAAGCAGGTGAAACTCACCCGGCCTCGCTGTGTCGTAACTTGCCCAGGCTGAAGCGAAGAAAAGCCGCTTATCTTTCACAACGCGCTCAAGCAAATCCAATCGGGTTAGGGCGTCGTTGCCAATATCTGTCTGGGATAGCATGAAGAGGTCGTAGTAGTGACGCGAAAATCGATGTGGCGAACGGGTCTCGGGTGATCGATGGTACTCAGCATGTAACAGCGTGGCTTTCTCCCAAAACGTTCGGACAGCCTCTAAAGTATGAATGCGACTCGATCGCGCTGTGGTGAAAGCCTCCGGGAAAACTTCAGCCGCATAGGGAACTATCTATCGCATTATTCGGTTAAGGTTCTATGCC
>QHXL01000234.1:7091-7450 GCA_003222935.1 Acidobacteriota bacterium | reverse complement strand
TGATCGAAGGTGCAAATCAAAACGAGATCGAGAGTTACGCAAAGAAGATCGCTCAGGAGATCACCTTGGCGATCGGAGTATAGCTTTAACTCTCCAGTGAATTTTCTACACTCATCTTCGAGCAAAATCTACACTGCAAACGCCTTTATCACATGCAAGATTTAGTGCTTCGAGAGCGATGAATGCATTTCACTTAACAATCAAAAGAGATCCGCATAGTCGACCTCGATCACTATTGCACGGCACACGCGTTGCGATGTATATTGTGGGGCAAGAGAGACGGTTGGTGGATCCTCCGTCTCAAGTGGTTGCTGGGGTGAGGACAGTAACCACGAATATGAATGGGCGCGACGCACTCC
>QHXL01000234.1:0-7042 GCA_003222935.1 Acidobacteriota bacterium | reverse complement strand
TGCTAGAATTCGCCTGTTTGATCGCAGCACTTGTGATCTCCCGAGTTTGACTTTCCGATGAAGCGGCTCCAAATCTCACTCAACGGACGTAAGCGATTCAGCGATATCAAGATTGGACCAGGTATCCGTCGCGACACCGGTCGGTTCATTGCCGACTCAAAAATTCTAACCCCACGCAGAGTACTCCTCCTCTCAAACAAACGAGTTGCACGTCTCTACGGCGCTGAGGTTAAGGCGTCTTTAAAGACAGAGGGTCTGAAGGTCTTTGAATGGCTGATGCCGGAAGGCGAGCGCTACAAATCATTCCGGGAACTCGAGCGTGCAGTTTCGTTTCTTGGTAAGGAAGGATTTGAGCGCAACGATCTGGTTGTAGCCCTTGGAGGTGGTGTCGTTGGCGATCTCGCAGGGTTTGCTTCGTCGATCTACCTGCGCGGCATTCCCCTGGTCCAGATGCCAACAACGCTGCTCTCACAAATCGATTCGTCAGTCGGCGGCAAAACTGGAATTAATCTACCGTTTGGCAAAAACATGGTGGGCTCGTTTTACCAGCCGCCATTGGTTCTTATCGATACTGAAACTCTGGCAACGTTGCCAAGACGCGAGTTGGTTGCGGGTTGCTGCGAGATGGTCAAACAGTCGCTGGTTGCAAACAGGCGGCTCTTTAATTCAACTATCAAAAGCTTGAAGCAGTTGAAAGACGATCCAGGGTTTGTTCGTAGTTCGGAGTTTGAGTCGTTGATTGCGGCAAACTGTTCTTTCAAAGGAGCAATCGTCGCCAACGATGAACGTGAGTCCATGAGGCGTATTGATGCGAAGTCGAGAAAGATTCTTAACTTTGGTCACACAACGGCACACGCACTAGAGTCGATCACAAGTTATCGGGTCTTCAGGCACGGCGAGGCGGTGGGCTATGGAATGTTGGTCGCCGGTGAGCTTTCAAAGAATCTGGGCATGCTGGGTTCTGCAGGGTTAGAATCGTTACGAGCAGCAGTGCAACTCTGCGGACCATTGCCACGCGCAGATACTTTAGACATCAACAAAATCATCGGTGCATTACAGCATGACAAGAAGAGCGTTGCCGGTCAGATAAATTGGGTATTGCTCGACGATATTGGGTCACCCAGGATAGTTTCCGGAAAGACAATAAACAGGAAGTTATTGCAACAAGCCTTACGCATTGGTCTTCAGCAAAGTGGAAGACAGAAAGACAAAGCAAGTAATGAATAAGGAGCGATCAAACCAACGTGGTAGTGCGAGGCTCAAGTTTTTGCTCGTCGTGGCGATCTTCCTGTGCGCCGTTTACGGCGGATATCTCTACATTCCCGTGGCGTACCAGGCCTATGTCTTTAAGGATCTGATGCAACATTATGTCGATGTAGCGGCGACTCAAGGCTATAAACCGGCATGGGCCGGCGAACAACTCCTGAAAAGCAAAACGGAGTATGACGTGCCTGAAACCGCCATCATCACTCCTACGTCGCGCGACAATCGGGTCGAAGTACGTGTGCAATTCACAAAACCGATCGAGTTTCCCGGTTACACTTACGAATATAATTTTGACTACACGGCGAAGAGCACTGCCTTCCTCAATATTAAGTAGAAGACCGGTTAAGACATCACAAAAAGAGGAGCGTGGAGACTCCAACCCACGCGCCCTTTTTTCGTTTTGATTGCTGCTGTTTAGATTGGAGCGCCGTCGAGAAACGCTTTGAGTTTTCTTGACCTTGATGGATGCCGCAGTTTTCTCAGCGCCTTCGCTTCAATCTGGCGAATGCGCTCCCGGGTGACCGCGAAGTGTTGCCCGACCTCTTCCAACGTATGTTCGGAGCCGGTAGTGCCAAGTCCGAAACGCATCTTGATGACCTTTTCCTCACGCGGCGTCAGGGTCGCCAGAACCTCATCGGTAATCTCGCGCAAGTTTGAAGCAACGACCGCATCGGCCGGATTTAGGATCGACTTGTCTTCGATAAAGTCGCCCAGGTGCGAGTCTTCTTCCTCACCGATTGGTGTTTCCAGCGATATTGGTTCCTGCGCGATCTTTAGCACCTTGCGAACCTTTGAAACCGGGATGTCCATCTTCTTCGCAATCTCTTCGCTCGTCGGTTCGCGACCGAGCTCTTGTACCAAAGCACGCGATGTTCTAATCAATTTGTTGATGGTTTCGATCATGTGGACGGGAATTCGAATCGTGCGCGCCTGATCTGCGATGGCGCGTGTAATCGCCTGGCGAATCCACCATGTCGCGTAAGTTGAAAACTTATAGCCACGTCGCCACTCAAACTTGTCCACTGCTTTCATCAACCCAATGTTGCCTTCCTGGATTAGATCCAGGAATTGCAAACCGCGATTCGTGTACTTCTTGGCAATCGACACAACCAGGCGGAGATTCGCTTCAACGAGTTCACGCTTTGCCTGACCCGTCTGTTGCTCGCCTATTACAATCGCCTGCAACGAGCGTTTTATTTCAACTGGTCCGACATTGTGATCCAGCTCGACCTGCGTCAAACGCTTCTTTGCGGCAAGGATCCGCCGTCGAAATTCTTTTTGGTCCTCAGGTTTCGATCGCTTCTTGGCGAGACGTTCCGTAAACGTGTCGATCTCTCGTTCCGAATCCCTGACGGCCTTCTGCACCGAACGAATCGAATTGATCAAGCGTTGCCGCGCGCGTTCGGTCAGGTTCAGGCGTCCGATTTCCTGCGCAACTTCAAGGCGCATCCGCGCGACTTTTCTCTGCAGTCGAATTAGCTTCTTGCTCTTTTTACCGCGCGACTCTTTTTGTTCGAGATGAAGCTTTTCCCACTCTTTCAACGCTTGCGCGTAAACCTTGCTGATGTGTTGAATGCCCTCGATGGTCCAGCTTCGGTACTCTTCGGCTTTGTCTTCATCACCCGTCAGTTCAGCCTGTTCGGAAAAAGTTACAGTTTCCCGAATACTCGCTTTGCCAACCTCGAGGTCTTCGCCGATTCTTAGCAGTTCACGCACCGCAATCGGAGACCGCGCGATTGCTTTCTGCGTTTTTAGTTGACCCCGTTCAATCCTCTTTGCGATCGCTACTTCGCCTTCACGGGTTAATAACGGGACGACTCCCATCTCCCGCAGATAGAGACGCACCGGGTCGTTAGTTTTCTCGAGCGAGCCCGCCGAGAGATCGAGACCAACCTCTTCATCGATCTCGTCTTCCTCTTCCTCGGGTACGGTTGCAGCGACTTGTTCAAGGAGCCGTTCGTCCGAGTCGGCAACGGCGATGTTGGACCCTTCCAGTTTTTGCAGTACGTCTTCGATGTCGTCGGGTGAGACAACATTGTCGGGCAGTTCTCGATTGAGATCGTCGAAAGTGAGGTACTTCTTGTCGCCTCCTAATTCGAGGAGGCGCTCCATTACATCGTCGCGATCCTTGTCGTTAATGGCCACTTCTTAACTCCGGGAGGCTTCGTTTGTTGAATATTCTCCTCAGCGATTTTCAGCCTGCGCCAGCTGACTTTGAGGTTCAAAAGACTTTCGTAGACGGTCAAGGCCGCCGTATTCCGACATCAACTCCAGTACCTTAACGTCATTCCCATCTCGTTCGGCTGCCGCAATCTCGGCGCTCAGTTCACGAATTCGCCGATCGATATTGACCAACCGAAGCGCATCGAGGCACTTCTCAACCGACAGTCGCAAGTCTTTCTTTTCGTCCTCCGGAGCGACTTCAGCCATCATCAGCATCGGAAGTAGTTCCTGGGTTACTTGATCCCCTTCCGCTCGTTCACGAAGCGATTCAAAGTTCGGTTCAAGGCCTTCCGCTTCCATTTCGATCAGGGCCGTGAAGATTGCAGCAGTAGCTAAATCTTCGTAGTCAGACTTTTGTAGTGACGGCAAAACATCTCTACGCAAATTCTCATTAGCCAACAACAACTCCAGGAGTTGCTGCTCTGCCACAGTTGGCTTAACGCCGGTACGTCTTAATATTTTCTGACGTGCCCCGTCGGGATCGACGTTTGTTGAGCGCAGCGAGTGCCACAACTCCCGACGTAGAGACACATCGTTTATTTGAAGCCCATCCATCGCCATATCAAAATACTCGCGTTTTTGAATACGACTCTTGACCGCACGAATATATGGAAGAACTTCTTCGACCGCTTCAGCTTTCTCCGCCGGCCGGTGAAGACTGCGGTCACGGAGTGCGTTCTCGATCACGAATTGTATGTGTGGTTGTGCCTTCGCGCGTCGCTTTTGATACTCAGCCGCTCCAAACTTTCGGATGAATTCATCCGGGTCAGCCTTCTCCGGGAGTACGAGAACTTTGACCTCGATATCTTCGGCGAGCAGGATCTCGATCGACTTCTTGGCTGCCTGCACACCCGCGCGGTCGCCATCATAATTGACCACTACTTTGCGCGCAAACCGACTTAATAACTTCACTTGATCGCCGGTTAACGCAGTTCCCAGGCTCGCCACGATGTTCCGAATTCCGAATTGAAAAGGAACGATGAGATCAAGAAACCCCTCGACGAGAATTGCAAATTCACCGCGTCGAATCTCATCCTTCGTCAGGTTCAATCCAAATAGATTTCGTCCTTTTACGTAGGCAGCGGTTTCAGGTGAATTGATGTACTTTGCGTCTTCATTTCTGAGTGTCCTGCCACCAAAGGCAATGGGTCGCCCCTGGCCATCAAAGACGGGAATCATTAGCCGACCGCGAAAGCGATCGTATGAACCGCTTCCTTCCTCGCGCTTAACGACTAAACCGCTTCGGTCAATTTGCGATTGAGTTGCGCCTTTCTGTTTCAGGTGTGAAGACAACGCTTCCCAGCTATCAGGCGAGTAGCCAAGTCGGAATGTCTTCCTGGTCTCTTCCGTGATTTCGCGGCCTTCAAGGTACTCACGTGCAATTCGCGCTTCGCCGTTGGTTTCCAGCTGTTTTTCCCACCACTCGAGGGCCCAGCCATTAAGTTGAATGACCTCGTCCGCTTCTTGTCGCCTTACCTCAAACCGTCCGTCGTCGACCATCTTCGGCAAAGGCATTCCCACTTTGTCGGCAACGATCTTGATCGCCTCTGGAAAGGCAACACGTTCGATTTCCATCACGAAATTTAAAACCGAGCCGCCTTTATGACAACCAAAGCAGTAAAAGATCTCTTTTGTCGGACTAACTGAGAAAGAGGGCGTCTTTTCTTTGTGAAACGGACAACACGCCATCCAGTTGGCGCCCTTCTTCTTTAGCTGCACGTAGTCCTGGACCACGCGAACAATGTCCGCCTGCCGCCGAAGGTCGTCTACGAATGTCTGGGGGTACCGCATGAGGAGGTTATTGTCTCAACTCAACCAATGTTGCACCAGTGCCACCTTGATCGGGAGGTGCAGCGACAAAGCGCGCAACGTGGGGATGTCCTTTCAACAGATCACCGATAGCACGTCGCAGGGCGCCCGTCCCATGTCCGTGCACAATTCGCACCTTGCTCAAACTTGCGAGCGAGGCCTCATCGAGAAACTTATCAACGGCGTCAACTGCTTCATCAGTTGTTTGTCCAATTACATTCAGTTCCGAGCGACCGCCTTCCTGGGATGTGTTTAAGTGAACTTCAGTACTCGGTGGACGTCGTAGTTTTTCCAGTTTGCCCTTTTGAGGTTTCGTTTCAGGTGCCGCTTCGACTAACTCGAGGTTTTCAAGTTTTTCTCGAAACCGCAACGCCTTCACGCGAACCTCAACTTCGCCGTCCTTGATTTGATCGACAATTCCCACCGAACCAAACGAGCGAAGCTTCACTTTATCGCCGACAACGATTGCACGTTCAGCAGCACGCACATACGTACGCGTCTCTTCCGCCGGCTCATCTTCTTTTGTGAGCACCTTGCCGTCACGAATAATGCGAACACCTTTAGACTCAACCTCAGTAGTAGTTGTTCCCGAAATGACTTTCCCGGTCGCCTGGGCCACTCGTTGCGCTTCCCGCTTCATCTCCGCAGTTTGTCGCTGCGCTTCACGCTCGAGTTTCAAGCGCTCAGCACGATCTTCTATTCGCGACACCAGCTCACGAGCTCTCGCTTCAAGATTGGCAACAGTGCGCTGAATGGTCTGCTCGAAGCTAGCCTGCCGGTCTCGTTCGCGCTTCGCAGCTTCCTGGTCTAACGAGGCAAACTTTTCGGCCACCGCCGCACGCTCTTCCTCCAGCGCAACTCTCAAGACTTCGGCATCTTCCGACTCACGCTTTATTCGTCGCAGATACTCCGACGCTTGTAGTGAAGAGTCTTTTACCGACTCTATGGCAGTCTCGATAATTGTTTTTGGAACACCAAACCTGCGGGCGATTTCAAGACCCGAAGAAGCACCGGCAATACCGACAATCAGCCGATACGTGGGTTGCAGAGTCTTCTCGTCAAACTCGACACTCGCATTAATAACGCCCTCTTCGTTGCCGGCGTACATCTTGAGACCGCTGTAATGTGTTGTCGCAATAACATGAGCACCGCAAACGCGGCGAAAATAATCTACAACGGCAACGCCTAACGCCGATCCTTCCTCCGGGTCCGTACCCGTCCCCACTTCATCCAGGAGAACTAGCGCAGGCGCTTCACAACTTTCGATCATCCGCGAAATGTTGGCGACGTGCGACGTGAAGGTCGAGAGATTTGCGGCGAGCGATTGATGATCTCCGATGTCTGCGAGTACCGACGTATAAAAAGGAAACTGAGCAGACGTTGCCGGTACTGGTTTTCCCGACATTGCCATTAACGCGAGCAGACCCGTTGTTTTGAGTACAACGGTCTTTCCACCTGCGTTAGCGCCGGAGATGACCATCGAATTCTTCTCGTTGTCTAACGTGAACGACACGGGAACGATGTCATGACCGGAGCCGCGAAGATTTTCTTCCAGCAATGGATGTCGAGCGTCGAGCAACGCCAGAACACCACTCAAAACGCCAGGTTGTTCGACCGTTGGAATTACACAATTGAACTTTCGCTGAAAGACCGATTTCGCATTTATGAAATCCAATTCGGCAACTGCCGTCGCAGCCATTTCGATTGCCGGCAATTGCGCTCGCAACTCTTCACTCAAAGTGAA
>QHXL01000629.1:1687-2031 GCA_003222935.1 Acidobacteriota bacterium | reverse complement strand
TCCGCAATCTTCCCGTAACGCATGGACCACACGAAGTAGATCGCTGGAATCAACATTCCAAATCCAAGTATCGACGCACCGGCCGTCGACAACACATTGAACACCTGAAACTCGGGAGGATATGCGTGATACCTGCGCGGCATTCCCATAAATCCGGCGACAAACTGTGGCAGGAACGTCAGGTTAAACCCGACAAAGATGACCAGCGCGCAAAAACGTCCCCAGCCTTCCGGATACATTCGACCAGTGATCTTGGGCCACCAGTAGTGAAGCCCACCGAGATACCCCATCAATGCACCACCGACCATGATGTAATGAAAGTGCGCCACCACGAAGTAGGTATC
>QHXL01000629.1:0-1579 GCA_003222935.1 Acidobacteriota bacterium | reverse complement strand
CCAAGCGCGTAAAGCATTGGGGTGTCGTAAGAGATCGACGACTTATAAAGTGTCGCAGTCCAGTTGAAGACCTTTACCGCTGAGGGAATCGCGACGGCGAAACTCAGAAATGAAAAGATCATTCCTGCGTAAACCGACTGACTCGTCACAAACAAGTGGTGCCCCCAAACCAGGAAACCAAAAACAGCGATGGCCAAACTCGAGAACGCGACAAACTTATATCCAAAAATATTTTTGCGTGAGAAGTTTGCGATCAGCTCACTGACCACACCCATCGACGGCAGGATCATGATGTAAACAGCCGGATGGGAATAAAACCAGAACAGGTGCTGGAATAAGATCGGATCGCCGCCGAGCGTTGGGTCGAAGATGCCGACCCGTGCTACTCGTTCAAAAGCGAGCAGGAGAACCGTTATCGCGATTACCGGCGTTCCCAGAATCATCACCAGGCTCGTCGCGTAGTGAGACCAGATAAATAGTGGCATCCGAAACCACGTCATCCCCGGCGCGCGCATCGTGTGAATTGTGACGATGAAGTTTAGCCCGGTCAGAATGGACGAAAAACCGTTTATGAAGATTCCTAAACCCGCCGCAACGACGTAAGAGTTTGAGAAAGTTGTGCTAAACGGCGTGTAGAACGTCCAACCCGTATCGACACCGCCTGCGAGTAACGCGTAGATCGTAATTAATCCACCTACCAAGTAGATGTACCAACTGAGTAGATTGATTCTCGGGAAAGCCAGGTCCTTTGCCCCGATCATCATCGGCACAAGGAAGTTTCCCAACGTTGCCGGGATCGACGGAATCAGGAAAAAGAAAACCATGATGATTCCGTGTTGTGTGAAGACCTTGTTGTAAGTAGTCGAGTGAAGTAGATCGCCTTGAGGAGTCAGTAACTCCAGGCGAATCATCATTGCGTAGATTCCGCCGATAAAGAAAAAGAAAGTAATGGAGGCCAGGTACAGCAGAGCTATCCGCTTGTGATCCTTGGTCAACAACCACGACTTCAACCCGTACTCGGCGTTGATGTAGTTGACCTTAGACGGCTGTGGTAGGTCGAATCCTTCGAATTCTTTCATAAACTTCACGCTGTCTGACCCAAACGTTCGGGTCTCATAAAACTAACTACCTGGCTGTCGGGCTCGCAGTTGGTTGCGAGGGTTGTGCCGGCTTGTTAGCCGGAGAACTCGCCGGTGCTGGCACCGCCTGATTTTGACTTCCTCCCAACGACTTGATGTAGGCGAGCAACTGTACCAACTGATCCTCGGTCACCTGTCCCTGGAAGGTCGGCATGATCGGACCAAAGCCATCGACCAACTTGCTCTGCGGATTCAGAATCGACTCCCGGATATAACTTTCATCGGCACGCACCGTTTGTCCGCCGGCTAGCTGAGTTTGTTTGCCAAACAATCCAATCAAGCTTGGACCACGCCCACCTTCACCACTGGCGCCGTGACACGAAGCACATCCGAGTGTCTGATAGAGCTGTTGCCCGGCGGCTACCGGCGAGGTGTTACTTACATTTCCACTGAGCCAGTTATCAAATTCGCGCGTCTCCATTACGACCACTGATCCAATC
>QHXL01000233.1 GCA_003222935.1 Acidobacteriota bacterium | reverse complement strand
TGAAACCCGGCTTTGCGTTCGGCGGGTCGTGTCTACCGAAGGACCTGCGTGCAATCAACTACAAGGCAAAGGAACTCGACGTTGAGGTTCCAATTCTTTCTTCCATTCTCCCCGGTAATCGATTACAGGTCGAACGTGCAGTAGACATGGTTGTTCGTTCAGGTAAGAAGCGAATCGGTGTACTGGGATTTAGTTTTAAGGCAGGTACCGACGATCTACGTGAATCTCCGATGGTGACTTTGATTGAAACGTTAATAGGAAAAGGTTTTCAACTGGCGATTTACGATCGAGATGTCTCACTCGCTCGGTTGTTTGGAGCTAACAAGGAGTACATTGAACGCGAAATACCACACATCTCACAGTTGATGCGGCAGAGTGTCGATGACGTCATTGAGAGTTCCGACGTCCTGATCATCGGTAACAAAGCAGCAGAGTTCACGGGCGTTGAATCGAAGTTGAATGAAAACCAGCTGCTCATCGATCTGGTCCGCATCTACGACAAAACTTCTGATGAAAATTATCAGGGTATTTGTTGGTGACTCCTTTCAGGCGACGTCGATTAGCTGGGGTAGCTGTCGGCCTGGCGATAGCGTGGTCAGTAGCCTGGTTGAGTGCGCGGTTCCTGATTGTCAGAGTTCCGATGGATCATGCTGATGCGATCGTGGTTTTGAGCGGATCGGCCACGATGCGAGAACGAGTTTCTTTAGCTGCTAAGCTTTATCTGGAAGGCAAGAGCGACAGAATAATTCTGACCAACGACAACCTGCTGGGTGGTTGGTCCAATGTTCACCAGCGAAATCTATTATCCTTCGAGCGAGCAACGATTCTACTAAAGGAAACGGGAGTGGCGGAAGGTGCTATCACAGTCGTGAGCCAACCCGTTTCCAGCACTCACGACGAAGCTGTGATGGTGCAAATGCACTGTCGAGCGAATGGTCTTCGGTCAGTCCTCCTGGTGACTTCGGGTTACCACTCTCGTCGGACTTATTCAACATTTCGCAAAGAATTGGAAGGGATTCAAGTCGGCATCGAACCAGTGCCACCGGGTTTTCAAACTCCTAAGCCGGCGATATGGTGGATGTATCCTCGCGGCTGGCTAATGGTGCCGCTCGAATACGTGAAGCTCGTTACTTACGCGGTTAGCTATTGAGTAATTAATCTTTTGTTTCGTGGTAACAAATGCTTATTCGGACTCTTACTAGTCAGATACCCAAAATTTGTCTGACGAAGAAGGAAGCCCTCCGGAACTTTCTATATGCACAGATTCTTAATAGTCATTATGGTCCTGATTGGGCTAGGTCTTGTTGGAACGAAGTCCGTTGCAGCAGACCCGGTCACTTTTACCAATGTAGCTGCACTGCAAAACGACGGGGCAACCCAGGTAAACTTGTTGTCGAATCCGGGCGTCACGCTGACAGGACCCGAGATCACTTTTTTGGCGGACATCACCGGTACGGTTACCCCCGGCGTTCCAACTTTTCTGCGAGTTACGTATCTGGAAAGCGGAAATGCGCCGAACGTTCAAAATTTTCAAATTCCAGCCTTTGGGACGATACCGCCTCCTTTCACCCAACTGTTTACCTTCAGTTCTCCAGGTGCGAACTTTCAAGGGGTTGACGCACAACTCACTCTCGAGATCCTCGAAACGGGCATTCCTACGCTTTCAAACACTTACGCGTTCAGAGTCGTTCAACCTGTTCCCGAACCTACCACAGTGGCATTGTTCATCACCGGACTGATTGGAGTTGCAGGTAATCTGAAGCGCAGATTTGGTGGGTGACCGGTCTAAATGGAATTGGCTACTTTGTCATCGAAATGACTTTAACCGATGAGAAGTATTCGAGCGGAGGAAACGAACTCAGCATGCGCGCGTCCCATGCCAGGAATTTAGCGCTTGAGTCGTGAAGGCCGGGAAGCATCGTCAACAGAGTTGATGTCGGAAGAGTAAACGGTCGCGAGTGGTACGAAGAAGAATTACCGGCGAAGTCTTTGAGTTCTTGATCAGTTAGCGGGCGCTCGAACGGGGAGATATCAGGAGACCTGTTTGGTACTAACTTTCTGAAGGCACGCATCAATCTGGAGTTGCGAACGGGCTCCTGAAAAATTGCGATCCCGCCTTTCTTTAAAAGGCGATGAACCTCGCGGGCTGACAGGGCAAGGTCCAAATGGTGCAGAATGGCAATTCCAAAAACAACGTCAACCGATGCGTCAGGCAGTGGAACATCATGAGCTGACCCAACGATGAAGTCGACGCCCGACGTAATGCCGTGAACCTGTAGCCTGCGGCGAGCAATGTCCACCAACTCAGCTGAAAGATCCAGAGAAATAACCTTCGCTCCCCGATTCGCCAGCAGTACCGTGTTTACGCCGTCGCCGCAACCATATTCCAGAATTGTCTTTCCACTTACGTCTCCCAGAAGGTGGCAGGCATACTCCAACGGATAGATCGTGTCGGAGGGTGGATTAAGGTAGCGGGCAACATTTTTGGGGGCCTCAAGCGGATCGGTTGATAATGTTTGGAGCGCTTCATGGGCACTGCGCTCGCGCTCGACTTGTTCCCATTCCTGTAGTGAAGGTTCCAATTTGTGACCCCATCGCTGGCGTATTTGAGAGCAGAAAGTGTTTATACTGATTGTGTACAGGCAAAGTCAATTTTTGATAGTTTCGGTTGAATCCTGCCGCAATACATGAATGGTATCCCCAGAATGATTAAAGTAACTGGCGCAGTGGTTGGACTGGCGGCGTTAATTGTTTTCGGGTTCGTGAAAACTCGGACGCAGGATCCGAATGTGCAAACACGCCAGCGTCGCACGAATTTACCGGCCTCGGGAAGCATGTTGAAAACCGGTGACGATCTTCAGGGTGCGATCAACCGTGCGAAGAAGGGGGAGACGATCGTTCTCCAGTCGGGAGCCACGTTCACTGGACCAATTATTCTTCCTGACAAAGGTGCGGGATTTAATACTGATGCGGACTTCATCACCATTCGAACATCAGATCTGGAAAGCATTCCCAAAGAAGGTGAGCGAGTGAAACCCGAACTTCATGGTCGGGGTATGCCGAAGATTGTTTCGCCAGGTGGCGACAAGGCGCTTGGCACCGCTCCCTCAGCACATCATTTCAAATTTATTGGAATCGAGTTTACCCCAACATCCAATGCCAGTTACATCTACAATCTAATTGACCTGGGCGCATCTGAATACACTTCAGCCTCTCAACTGCCACATCATCTGATTTTCGATCGTTGCTACATTCACTCTACAGGGCTAAATAAGGTCCGACGTGGGGTTGCATTGAATACCAGTGAAACCTCCATTCTGAATTCCTATATCTCGGGTTTTGCTGGAGCGGGAGACGAAACTCAGGCAATTGGTGGTTGGAACGGAAGTGGTCCATTTCGGATCGTTAATAACTTTATTGAAGGAGGCGCCGAGAACTTGCTTTTTGGTGGAGCTGATCCAGCCATTCAGGGACTCGTTCCTGCTGACATTGAGATCCGAAGAAACTACTTTGCCAAGCCGGCCGAGTGGGCCGGAAAGGCAACTCTAAAGACACTGATCGAGTTGAAGAATGCGAGACGAGTAACAATCGACGGTAATCTTCTGGATACTGGAGTTCGGGTCACCGCTGTTGTTTTGACCGTGCGCAATCAGGACGGGAAAGCGCCCTGGAGCACGCTTGAAGATATCGCAGTTACCAACAACATAATCAAACACGCTAGTACCGGAGTCAATATTCTTGGAAGTGACGACAGGTTCCCCAGTCAAACAGCGAAACGCATCAAAATAGAAAACAATCTTTTCCTGGACCTTGGAATGACTAGCGATACCACCTACTTCGTCCAAACCAATGGTGGAGAGGCGGTGACTGTTTCGCACAATACAGTGCAACACAGCGGGAATATCGTTTCAGGATATGGCAGACCCACTATCGGTTTTTCATTCATCAACAATATCGCTCAATACAATGCTTACGGGATTGTATGTTTTGTAGAAGGTCCGTCGTGCTCAGATAGTCCTGTCTGCAAGTGTTTTCCGCGAGTCGCAATCAAGGGCAACATTATTGCGAACAATGGCAACGCCGGTTCTGCGATTCAAAACATTTTCCCACTCGGGAATTTCATCCTGGGTTCATTCGATCAGATGGGCTTCATAGGATACCAGAATGGAAACTGGCAACTTTCGCCTACAAGCAAAATTAAGGGAAGGGCAACTGACGGCAAGGATCCCGGAGTCGATTTCCAGTTACTTGATTCCGCGGGAGCAAATTTAGCTGTTCAAGGTGCTGCACACTGACTTACTAGAAGTATGAGGGGCTCGTCTAAAGCATTTGTAATCCCGACGGTGTTCTTTGTGGTTATGTTCGCTGCATTAGTCTTGGTTCGAACGTCAAACCCACAAAGTACGCAAGTGCGGTCCCGTCGTGTTGCCGGGGACACGGCAAGAACGATCGAGGTTAATTCCGGACAGAACCTTCAAGCGGCAATCAATGCGGCAAAATGTGGAGACAGTGTGGTGCTCCAGTCCGGAGCAAGTTGGGATGGCAATTTTCTACTACCTGACAAAAAATGCACTCAAAGCAGCCCGATTACGATCCGTTCGTCCGGTGCCTCATCGTTAACTCAAGGTCGTGTTTCACCCTCAGACTCTCCACGCATGGCTCGTATCAGAGCGATAGTTTCAGGTGAGCAAAATGCAGCCCTTCGCGCAGCTCCAAACTCAGCATGGTGGGTACTTGATGGTTTGGAGATAACAGACAACGCCGGTCGCCAGACTGTCAATGCGCTTATTGATCTGGGTATTTCTGTGCCGGGGGTTCACGACATCGTTGTCCAACGCTGCTACTTCCACCAGAAGGAAACTGGAACAAACTACAATCGTTCAGCGATGAGAGCAGTCTGGTTTGAAGGTCGCAATCTCACGTTCAAATGGAACTACGTTTTTCTTGTTGGCTATTATTACCCCGAGCAAGTTGGTGGCAGTAGTGTCTACCAAATGGATACGACTGCATTACTCTCGGTAGGTGGACCGGGTCCAATCCTAATCGAGGACAACTACATCAATGTTTGGTGGAACGGATTTTTTCTTGGCGGCGGAGATACAGCGCCCCTAAATGTTGCGACGCTCAGAAGTGCGACCACGACGTCGGCCATCTTTTCCAACACTACTGGAATTCGAGAGGGCCTTGTCATTCGCTTTAGCCTTGAGGGAGAAGCAACAGTTAGAAACGGATCCACTTTGCTAACGCGAACCGCGGGCGTAACACTGACCGCTGCAGATGTAGGTCGCTATCTCAAACTCAGCAGCGGAAGCATTATGAGGCTTACTGGCGTTTCGGGAAGCAACTACACTGTTGCTCCCCAGGGCACCATAACAACTGATGGCTCATACAAATTTGAATGTTTTGAGACCGCAATTGTTACCAGGATTTCCGGCAACGAAGTGTTTTTCAAACCTTATTCGGTCGATTCTTTGCAGCAGGCTCCCCAGTCCGCAGCGTGGAACTATGGAGACCAGGGCCTGATAAACGACGTGACGGTTCGTCGAAACACTTTTGATGTGGATCCCGCCTTTGCCCACGACGTTTTTCTGAAAAAGAATTACAGCCCCAAGGGTGGATTTGAAATCAAGAATGTGAATCGATTCTTGTTCGAAGGCAATCGTCAGATTGGATATCCGGCAAACTGGGCTGTGACTCCACGAAACCAGAATGGCACGGCACCATGGACCACTACGTCAAACCTGGTATTCCGAAACAACTGGTATTCTCCCGAAGATCCGTGGCATGAGACAACCGGGCGAATGTCCGTGCTCTCTCTTCAAGATGAGCTCCACACAACAACTCCAGCCACAAAGATTCAGATTCATAATAACTTCGCCAGGAATGTCGCCAGCATGATCCAGATGAAAGGTGGGTCTGGTTGGACCATCGCACACAACACAGTCATCAATGACTTTGGCGTAAAAGACGGCTACCACGTCGCAATTATTTTGGAAGGACTGCCTGCCAATCAATTTGAGTTTCGCGATAACATTATTGGCTATTCAAACTACGGAATGAGTTGCGCTATTGATGGCAAGTTGAGTACATGCTGGCCCCAGGGAATATGGCGAAACAATCTTGTAGTAGATTTCGCAAAGGCAGGCGTTAGAGGAAATGAATGGGGGCCCGGTGGAATGCTCTCGTTGATAAAGAATAACTTTTCTCAGATCGGCTTCAGCGATCTTCTTAACGACAGCTATGGTTTGTCAGCCGCTAGTCCTTATAGGAACAGGTCATCCGACGGGAAAGATCCCGGAATTGACATGAGTGAACTCGTCCGACAACTTCCTGGTACCGGTATGCCTCGTAGTACGTCGCGCAACTTGCCGTAACAGAATCTTCGATCCCCAATCATGTTAAAAGCCATCAAGTCTTCAGCCAGGAAATCCAAGGCGACGATTGTTTGTTACAAGATCTTTGACAACTGGCGACTCCGAAGGAAGTTCAAGACCGGAAGGATTGAGACTGGACACGGAGCTAGTCACCGAGGAAAGAGTACGGCGGAGAGTATTGCGTACATCGATCTTCAGTTTGTCGACTATCTGAGATACTCAGGTTTGACGGAGGAGCACCTCCGAGGTAAGCGCATTCTTGAATTAGGTTCAGGCGACAATGTTGGACTTGCGCTACGGCTGCTTGCAGCGGGCGCCTCGCGAGTGGTTTGCGTTGATAAGTTTTACTCGCAAAGGAATGCCGACCAACAGTTAGCAATTTATAAAAGCCTACGAGAGTCGTTGTCGCAATCGCAACGGGAACGTTTTGACGAAGCTATAAATCTTGATTCGGGAATCAACCTCGACGACGACAAACTCCGCACCGTTCACGGGCTGGAACTCGAGTCGGCTGCGGATCAGCTCCTCGTCGACGAAGGAAAGTTTGACCTAATAATATCTCGAGCCGTAATCGAAGAAATTTACGCACCGGACGCCATCTTTGAAGCGACTGATAAACTCTTAGCGCCAGGAGGACTTATCCTCCACAAGATCGACCTCAGTGACTATGGGATCTTTAGTGGCACTTACATTCTTAACAATTTCAGAATCAGTCTATCGGTTAATGGCTAGTGATTCGGGCATTCCTAATCGCAAGCTCGTTTCGTACTACCGGGCTAAATTGTCGGAGCTGGGCTACGACTATAAGATCTTTGCCGCAAGTCTGACCGGGCAGGAATCTCTTAACCCTCATTTGCAACTGCCGTTGACTCCGGATAGAAAGCCTGAGAGGTTAATGGATTTGATTGCCAAAATTCGGCCAAATTTGAGTAGTGGATTTAGAAATGCCTCTGATGAAGATCTGCTGGTCGACGGTATCTTTATTGTCGGGAAAAAACCGGGCAATTAAGACTATACCTATGTTGGCGGAGTTTTTGGCTGAAGCCGATGTATTCAGACAGCACAATCGAAAAGCTTAAGTGGTCACTGCCGTGGCTCAGTCGTTATCCGTTTTGGCGGTTTGGGGAGTTTATGAGCCGGCCAAAAAGTTCGTCGCAGCCCCAGGATTTGATCATTCTGGTCGCGAATCACTTCGAACCCGGAGTTGGCCAGGAAGGCATGAGGCTTTTAGAAAAGTGGTATACCCTTGCGCGCGAGACAGGTGAAGCAGTACGCGATCACGATGGTACTAAGTTTCGCCATACCAACTTCGTTCCTGCCGAACAATACGACACTGATGTGATGGATATGCTAGCCTCGATGCAAGATGAAGGGCTCGGTGAAGTGGAAGTGCATTTCCATCATGGTGTGGACAAGCCAGACACCGCTGAAAATACGCGTCGAGTGTTAACTGACTTTCGAGATGTCCTCGCAGATAAACATCGATGCCTGTCTCGAGAAACACCAGAGTCCCAACCTCAGTACGCCTTCGTCCACGGCAACTGGGCGCTGGCAAATTCCGCCGGTGGCAGATACTGCGGAGTTGACTCCGAAATGCAGATTCTTGCAGATACCGGATGTTATGCGGATTTTACACTGCCGTCTGCACCCGATGAGTCGCAGGTCGCGAAGATAAACGCGCTCTATCGCTGTGGCAATTCGCTGACTGAACGAAGACCACACCGCTCAGGTCCTGACCTCGCAGTAGGCGATGAGCCAGGAAAGCCGATGATGTTCACAGGTCCCCTGGTCTTCGACTGGTCAAGACGAAAGAAAGGCTTACCCGTCCCACGAATCGATGATGGTGCACTGGCGGATAATTATTCATCGGATCTACGTCGCTTCTATCGCTGGAGAAACGCCCGTATCAGCGTCAAAGGTCGACCCGAATGGGTTTTTATCAAGCTTTACAGTCATGCTTTTTTTGAACAGGACCAGGACGCCATGATTGGGGGAAAGGCGCGTCGCTTTTTCAGTCAAGTTCTGGAAAATGGTGAGCGAACGGGTGAGTATCGAGTACACTTTGCGAGCGCGCGGGAAGCCTACAACATGGTCTTTGCCGCTCTTCAAGGTCACTCTGGCAATCCCCACGCCTACCGCGATTTTCGGCTAAGACCAATCATGCAGGAAAACTCAAGAGCAAAGACCGAGTGGGAAACAGAAGGAAGGCTTGTAACATCGACGTGAACGTTAGTCCGGTAATGAAGAACAGCATCGACATCTCTAATAGCGCTTTCAAGTCGAGTGAGACTCAAGCCGCTGAGGTTCTCGCCGCAAAGCTCGATACAGATGGAATTGTGATGTTACCCAACCTCGTTAGCCCAGAAACGTTGAAGCAAATGCAACGTGCATTTGATACCAGGCTGCGTCGGGTTCGTTGGAATAATTTTGAGGGATACCAGAGAACTGAGCAATTCCGGCACATGGTTGAAGATGTGTTGTTATTGGACCAGGGGTTTGTTGATGTTGGAATTCACCCACTTCTAAAAAAAGTACTCGACAGTTACCTGGGATCTGAGTACGCGCTCACTGAGGCTAAGGGCTGGAAGTCTTTACCGACCAAACGAGACTTCCATGGGTGGCACGGGGATGCCTGGTACGAACAGAGTCAGACTTCAAACATACCACGAGAAGTTAAGCTTGCGATGTACTTAACTGACGTGCGGAGTGGTGCTTTCAATTTCATCAGAGGTAGTCATCGACAACAACATCCGCGACCAGTTCGCAATAATGAAGTTGAACGGTTCACTGATGAAGACGTAGTTGAAATGACGGGAAGCGCGGGAACAGCGTTTCTGTTTGATACTTCGGGCGTACACCGGCAGGGCGTGCCGATGCTCGAAGAGCGAAAGGCGATTTTTTATAACTATCACGACCCGAAAGTTCCGCTGCAACAGGAAGACATTACTTACTACCGATACCATCCGTTGTTGCTAAACGCAGCTTTTCTTGGAAACCTTGATAA
>QHXL01000628.1:5032-7234 GCA_003222935.1 Acidobacteriota bacterium | reverse complement strand
GGGCGCCATGGCCAATTTCACGACGACTTGACGAACCAAATCGTCCGACCTCCCCGACCGAAAACTGCGGGAAATTGTAGTGCAGCAGGAAGCGGCGTTTGACTTCGCCCTTCTCGAGATCGTCCATAAACTGCTCGTCTTCTTTTGTTCCCAGGGTGGTCGAAACAAGTGCTTGAGTTTCACCGCGAGTAAAAAGAGCAGAACCATGAACCCGTGGAAGCCAACCAACTTCGCTGCTAATTGCGCGAATTTCCGAAAATCTTCGACCGTCGGGACGGCGACGCTTGTTTAGAATATCGTCGCGGAAAACTGTCTCTTTCAGATGATCAAAAATCTTTTTGGCCATCAGACGTCGTTCGCCCTGGTCTTCAGGAACCGATTCGACAACTTCCTTTTTCAGCGCATCAACGGCCGCGTAACTCGCCCGTTTTTCCTGTGTGCTGGTGTCGAGAGCCTCGCGTAATCCGAAGCATCTCCTCGTCAAAAGATGGCGCCACAACTTCGCGCTTTTGAACCTCGAGCGCTTTATAGAGTTCCTTCTGCCAACGACAGAGTCGATTGATCTCCTTGTGGGCCAGCATTAATGCTTCGACCATGATCTCTTCTGAAACTTCGGTCGCCCCGGCCTCAACCATCACGATAGCTTCTTCAGTGCCTGCAACGATGAGGTTCAGGCGCGACTCCCTGACTTCGTCGTACGTCGGATTTACCACGTAGCGACCGTCGATCAGTCCAATTCTGACTCCGGCAATCGGATTCATGAAGGGAATATCAGATAAGTAGAGGGCGCACGAGGCTCCGGTGATAGCGATGACGTCTGGATTATTGTCAGGATCCGCCGAAATAACGCTGGCTATAACTTGAGTTTCATTTCTGTAACCTTCGGCAAAAAGCGGTCTGCACGGACGATCGATTAAACGGCTGGTAAGAATCTCTTTTTCATTCGGGCGACCTTCGCGTCGGAAGTAGTTTCCGGGAATACGTCCGGCGGCGAAATTGGATTCACGATATTCAACTGTGAGGGGAAAGAAATCGATTCCCTCGCGCGGCGTGGGTGCACCGACAGCTGCGACCAGCAGCATCGTGTCACCGTAACGAATTACGACCGAGCCATCGGCCTGTTTCGCGACCCGACCTGTCTCTACGGTCAACTCCTTATCACCGAGTTTGATTGATTCTTTTAGGTATTTCTTTTCTGACATGTTCTTTGTCTCCTTATGGACATTCACCTGAAAAACAATCCAGGTCGCGGGCGTCTCATCCGCCTCGCTGTTGAGCAAAAATCGTGATGATTGGTTATCTCCGCGCCAACGTGAGGCGGGTAACTAAAGCTGGAACAAGAGAAAAGGCGGCAAGAGCCTAAAACCGTGACTCATGCCGCCTTTTTGCTCGAAGCTAGGGCCAAACACGTCTGCTTGTTTCCAGTCAATCGCCGTCACGTTCGGCACTGCCACAAGCTCTTCGATAGACGCGGGCTTTACTGATCTGAGACTCGAAGATCTCTCGTTATCTACTGAAGCTATCTTGTTTTTTCTCGGTACCTACTAACGACGCAGGCCCAGACGATTCACTACCTCGTGGTAGCGCTCAATATCCGTGCGCTTCAGATAATCCAACATACTTCGTCGCTGTGAGACCATTTTCAGCAGGCCGCGTCGCGAGTGATTATCTTTTTTGTGGGTTTTGAAATGCTCGGTGAGTTCGCTAATTCGCTTGCTCAACAGAGCTACTTGGACCTGGGGCGAACCTGTATCCGCCTCGTGAGTACGGAAATCAGACACTATCTGTTCCTTGGTTTCTTTTGCTAACGACACTTGCTTAAATGGTCCTCCTCGACCGCAGTAACCGTAAAAGACGGCAACCGCTAAACTTAAAAAAAGCTGACGCAATGTAACATGCGTGATCGGTAGTGTCCAGTTGGGTTATCAGGCGCCCGAAACCATCTCAACTCCCCGCGAGTGCTCTTACTCGAATACCTCCAGTTTGCTACTATCCACGCTTTTCAACGTAAACATCGACTGGAAACCAAATATGCCTAAATCCAAAGTCGTCATTCTCGGTGGTGGGTTTGGCGGGCTTTTTACTGCCCTCGACCTCGCCGGTTCCGCGGAAGTTACCCTGGTGAGTGATGCAGATCACTTCGTTTTTACGCCCATGCTCTATGAATACTTGAGCGGCGAAGTCGAAGCCTGGCACATTGCT
>QHXL01000628.1:4480-4968 GCA_003222935.1 Acidobacteriota bacterium | reverse complement strand
CGCAGTCTGTCGCACTCGAAAATCACGCGGACAAGCTTCCCTACGACGTCCTGGTACTCGCCGTCGGTGGTATCACAAACTACGCAGGCGTAACGGGCGCAGAAGAGTTCTCCGTGCCCTTCCGCAAAATCGAGCATGCCGATGATCTCCGGAAACGAATGGTCGATGCCCTGGATCGCATCCCCCCGGAAATGCCTCCGCAAGATGTGCGACGAGAATTAACCTTTGCCGTGGTAGGTGCGGGTGCGAGCGGGTGCGAACTCTCAACCAAGATGGCTGACCTTCTGTATGACGCATTCGAACGCCGCAATCTGCACGGTGAGCCACGGGTGCTGGTGATCGAGATGGGCGACCGGGTCGTTCCGGGAATGGGCGATCAGATCCGCGAGTTCGTTGACGATGCGCTTCATAAGTCGAGAGTTGAGGTTCACACTCTCACGCGGGTGGTCAATGTAACCCGGGATGGCCTTACTTACGAGCACAACGGG
>QHXL01000628.1:0-4455 GCA_003222935.1 Acidobacteriota bacterium | reverse complement strand
CAAATCGCGGCTTACTGATTGTGAAGCCCACTTTGCAGCTAACTTCCCACGACAACGTTTTTGCACTGGGGGATATTGCTCATTATCCGGATGCAGCGGCGACCCTGGCAGGAACTGCACAACTGTCTTTCCAGGAAGCAAGCCTCGCGGCAAACAATGTCAAAGCTTTGCTGTCCGGGAAGGAACTTCACGGCAAACACTTTGAGGAGTTGGGCGAAGCTATAAGTCTGGGAACAGAGCGAGCAGCTGTACTTACTGGAGGAAAAGCGTTTGGCGGCGCACTCGCGAGGCAGGCACGATTTGCACTCTACACCTCGCGTTTACCTACCTGGCATCATCGTCTAAAGGTAGGTGCAAGTTGGTTCTTTGAAGGCACGACGCCCCGACCACTCTTACCCCTGGGACTTGAACGGTAGTGGCGATTTGTTGATGGCCAGATTAAAGTGCGAACAAGTACAAAAGTCTCGTGGGCCATATTCTTTCTTGTTTGCGTTGCAACCATCCTGGCAACTGTCTGGGTAACCCTCCGGCTATTAAATCGCGAAGCTAACATAAGACCAGTTGAAATACTTCAGTCGAAGTCTTCAGCAACCCCTACACCCTCGCCGACTGCATACTCAACACCCTTCGAGACTCGTGAGTCCGCAACGCCGCCGCCGGATACCAGCTACATCGGAACGTTGGACCTGATCATCCCCGTTTCAGGGGTTCGGGCCGATCAACTGCTCGACACCTTTTCAGACGCTCGTTCCGAAGGAAGAACTCATGATGCGATCGACATTCCCGCCGCAGCCGGCACTCCAGTCCTGGCTGCGGCTGACGGCGAAATCATCAAACTTTTTCTTAGCGAGCGCGGCGGCATTACGGTCTATCAACTGAGTGTAGACAAGAGACTGGTGTTCTACTACGCTCATTTGCAGGGCTACGCAGATGGATTAATTGAGGGACGTTATGTTCATCGAGGCGATGTAATCGCGTACGTTGGTGACAGCGGTAACGCAGGTCCCGGCAACTATCACCTTCATTTCTCAATCGCGACCATCGTTACTGGGAAGGGAGCAACATCAATCCCTATCCGTTGCTGCATCGTTAACCGACCTACGTCTGCACATCCATGTTCGCTTATCGTTCAAACGCTGCGGAGCACTCCGCCTCACTTCGAAGGTAAACACAGCAGAATCACTGAGGGAACACCTGTTGCTGAAGAATCTTTCCAAGTCCACTATTGGTCGCGATTCCATAGCAAAGGGCAAGTAAATGAAGCTAGATTTTCGAATTCTGCTGTTCGCACTGATGATCTCAGTATTTGCCCTTGGGGCATGCGTCACCAACAATAGCAACGTGAATCCGCCGACGGCCACGTCGAGTCCGTCGCCTTCGCCCACTCAAGAGTCTAAAACTCCCACCAAAGATCCATATCGTTCCCGACTCACACTTGCGGTGTTGGATGCGTTGCTTACAAACGAGGAATTCGTCTCTCAATTAAAAACGAAACTGGAAATCACCAGTGAGCAACTCGAAGAGTTAAAGAATGTCTCAACGGCAGAAGTGAACCGGCTAAGAACAACCAACGCCGAAAACGCAATGGCCAGGCCCGGGGAAGAGCGTGCACGGGCCTCCGAACAAGTTGAACGGATCGTAGGCCAGGAGAAAGCATCTCAGTTCACGAAGTTAGCGGATGAGTTTTGGGAGAAAGGAGGCGAGGCCGACAGTTCTGCAAGTAACAAACCGGCGTCTTCAAGTGGACCAAATTCAGTACCGACTGATACCCGCGTTGTCGTGAATATACCCGCGTATCGCATGGATCTCTTCAAGGATGGATCGCTGGTTAAGTCGTACAAAATCGGCATCGGATATCCCGAGTTTCCTCTTCCCCAGGGATTGAGGAAAGCACAAACGATTATCTTTAATCCGACCTGGACGCCACCGGATTCTCCCTGGGTTGCAAAGATGAAGAACATAACTGCCGGAGAAAAGATCGAAGCCGGAAGTAAACTGAATCCACTTGGTCCAATCAAAGTTCCTATTGGAATGCCATCACTAATACATGGTGGGAAATCTCCGGCAAAGTTGGGCACGTTCGCATCTCATGGATGCGTCGGTCTGACAAATGCCCAGGTACGAGACTTTGCGCTGATGCTTAGCGAAATCTCCGGGAATGAAGTTACGCAGAGTGAGCTCACGGCCTACCTGAAAAATCCCACAGAAACTAAGACAGTAAAATTGAAGAAGAGCGTGCCGGTTGAACTTCGGTACGAAACCATCGTCCTGGAAGATGGTGCTTTACACATTTACAAAGACGTTTATGAAGAAGACACCAACACTGAAGAAAACCTGAGAGCTGTGTTGGAAGCTAACGGCTCGAGCCTGGACCAACTATCTGAGACCGAGCGGACGCAAGTACTGGCTGCACTAAACGCCATGTCCGCGCATCCCGGTACTGCATCACCACAGCCAACGAGCGAAGCTAAGGACTCGACGGACCCGAAGGACACGAGCGATAAAGCAACTTCGAAGAAGAAACCGACTGCGGAAAAGAAGGTAGGTAAGAATCAGAAGGAAGTAGTAATTCAACTGGCCTCGCTAACCCGAAAAGGTTATCCGGCCCCCGTGAATTACGACACAGGAACAGGGAAGCCTTCCAAAGGCACCACCTCAGCTGCGCGTTAGGTTTCTTGTGTTTGAGCGGCGTGAATGAGTAGCACTGAGAGTTCAGTAGAACCTGACCGAGTGCAAGTAAGGAAGGGCGGTTTACCCCCGCTAGTCTAAATAGAGTAACCTTCAAACAATCTGTTTTTCAGACCGGCGGGGGTAAACCGCCCTTCCTTACTTGCAATGTCTTAGATAGTACTATTAGTGAGTAAGCTTTAACTTAAACCACACTTGCAGCTTCGCAGGAATCAAGTTCTGGAGCTTCCTCTATTGGTGCACCAGCCTCACCATAGTAAGGACGATCATTCTCAATCGCTTCAAAGTATTCCTCAATTCGATTCAGAACTTCATCGACTGAGTGCGAGTGATAAATCGACGTACGAAACAATGCGCCGCCCTGTAGTCCACGAGTGAACTGGCCTGCCAACTGTTTCACGATTGATCGCCGGCGTCTCCGGCATATCCTCACGCAACATGTCGTCGTGCAGGATTGCTCGCTTGTCTGCCAACGTCGGTTGAAAAATCTCTCAACCGTGAATTGCATCTTCAATCTGCCGGAAGATCCACGGATTCACCATCGCACCCCGGCCAATCAAAACTCCGTCACAACCAGTTTCTCGAAACCGATCAAAGGCGCCTTGAATGGTCGTGACATCGCCGCTACCAGAGACCGGGACCTTTACTACTTCCTTGATCTGTCTCACAAGATCCCAATTGGCAAGTCCTCGATAACCCTGTTCCTTTGTGCGACCATGAAGAGCGATGTGTTCAGCTCCGCAACCCTCGGCTAACTTCGCAGTCTCAACTGCGTTAATCGTGTGATCGTAAAAGCCTGCACGAATCTTTACGGTCAGCGGAATCTTGATTGCCTTTTTGATCTCTTTCAGAATCGTCTCGAGTCGCGAGTGGTCTTTCAATAGACCCGAGCCACCACCGTGCTTCACAACTTTTGGCGCCGGACATCCACAGTTAACGTCAAGAATGTCAGCCCCAACTTCTTCGGCCATCTCTGCCGCCATGCGCATGCGTTCGGCTTGACCGCCAAAAATCTGCACCGCAAACGGTCGCTCATCTTCATAAAAGCGCATCTGTCTTTTCGACTTCGGATTGCTGCGCGTTAGTCCTTCGACAGAAATGAATTCCGAAACTGAAAGACCAACTCCTCCGCGGCGCTTCAATAGACGGCGGAACGACACGTCCGTGACGCCAGCCATTGGTGAAAGCACCAGGGGCGGATTAATTTCGATGTCACGAATTTTGAACGGCTTAATTTCCTGCATCTACGGCAATATCGTCACCGGCGTTCCCAGCTCCACCGAATCGAACAGCTCCTTCATATCCGCATTTTCCAACGCGACGCAGCCCCATGTCCAATCGCTGGAAGAGCCGTTCCCGTGAATATAGATTAACCCACCGAGTTTGGTGTATTGCGGGGGCGCAACTTTCTTCCGAATGGCTTCGACGATCGCGTTGTACTGCTTCTTCGTGATCAGCTGGTCGCGTAACCCGCGCTCAGCATCTTCAATGTTGGGATAACTAACCCCGAGCGACAGGTAATACGCACTCTTATTGTTCTTCACAAATACATAGAACTCACCCTCAGGTGTGGCGCCGTCGCCTTCCCGCTTTTTATCAGTTACGGGGCTGAACCCGAGTCCCGCACGATAGGTCCTCAGCAACTTTTGACCTGAATAGAACTCCAGTTTTCGAGCAGCTTTGTAAACTACGATTCGCGGTTTGTTGAGCGGGACTTCAATTGGCGGTCGGTCTGAGTCCTGTTCCATGCTTGTCGAGGCGCTGGTG
>QHXL01000232.1:12897-20176 GCA_003222935.1 Acidobacteriota bacterium | reverse complement strand
CGGTCGACCTTTGGCGCTCTTACCTACTACAAATTCAACGCGCAGCGCGAGCCGTTCGACGATGTTCGCGTTCGTGAAGCGCTGGCAATTGCAATCGATCGAGAAAGAGTCAGCCGGGACCACCTCGGTGGCGCCACGCAACCTGCCGGTAAGTTTCTTCCCGAGATGGTGTCGGAAGCGAAGCCTGTAGTCGACAAGACGGAGTTGCTGGAGCTGGATGTGAAACGCGCCCGTGAGCTGTTTGCTCAAGCGGGTTTTCCCAATGGTGAAGGTTTTCCGGTGATTCATTTGCTTATCAATCGAAATGAACAGCAGCGCATCGTGGCTGAGGCGATCGCCTCGATGTGGAAGTCTGCGCTAAATATTGATACGGAAATTGTGATCAGGAATTGGGATGAATACGAAGCGGGAATAAAGGCCGGCGATTACGATGTTGTGCGTCGAGGCATGGTAATGCAGACGACGGATGAGTTGACTAATCTTCGAGTGATCTTCGATTCAACTACGACTACGGTGAGTCTCTTACAATCCGGACCACCCGATCCGTCAAAGCCTCAGTCCCTGAATCCGAGTGATGCGTTAATGCCGACTGTGGAGTCAGAAGAGCAGGCGCTAAAAGAACTGAAGGCAATGCCCATTTACTTTGCGTCGTCGTACGCGATGGTGAAGCCTTACGTTTCAAGCTTCGATGCAAATATTCTGGATGCGCCGTCGCTAAAGCGAACCCGGGTTGATACCACTTGGGTGGAAAAGAAACCTTAAGAGGATCAAGGCACAATGATTCGTCCAGACAGTGTCGAAACACGCAGACTTGCCGCCAGGATAATTTCAAATGGCGGCTTGATTGCTTTTCGTACCGATACTTTCTACGGACTGGGCGTCGATCCACTCAATCCTGATGCGGTACGACGAATCAAGGTGTTGAAGGGTAGGGAAGAAGGCAAGCCAATTCTGTTGCTGGTAGCCGATTCCTCCGTTGTTAACCGATTGATGGCCCAACCGCCGCAATTATTTGAAAGGGTTACGACAGAATTGTGGCCGGGGCCTTTGACCATTATTGTTCCCGCCAACGATGTCCTTTCTCAAGACATCACTGCTGGAAGTAGCACCGTGGGTTTGCGTTTGCCGAATGATGAAAGCGTGAGACAGTTTGTGCGTGAGTGTGGCGGAGTGTTGACGGCTACGAGCGCGAATCCCGCCACAAAGGAACCGGCAAAGAACGCGGCTGAGGTGCAGTCTTATTTTCCGACTGGCGTCGATTTGATCATTGATGGTGGTGAAGTGAATGTTACCGAGCCATCGACCGTGCTCGACATCATGCAGACCCCGCCGAAGTTAATCCGTGAGGGAGCAGTATCACGATCTGCGATCGAGAGAGTTATTAATTTGTCCGATATGCTTTAGAGAGGCTCTTGCAAAACTCTCATTCTCCCCGTGCTTTAGCTCGGGGTTAAAGTCGTTCGTTAATCCGGAGAACCGTTTCAACGGTTTGTCAACGGCTTTGCCTCATGAAAGCCACACAGTTCTCAGAGAAGGCGTTATCTCGCTGACCAGAGGATAAGCATCAAATTTCCCCTTCGCCCTTTTGTAAACCGTTGAAACAGTTACTGGGTTAGGTAAGGCCTTCGAAGCCCCGAGCTGAAGCACGGGGAGAATGAGAGTTTTCAAAGGCTCTCTAGCTTGTCGGGACTCGAATAAAGGCGGGATCAGCTCGAATGTCTAAAAACGAAATTGAGGTTGTCGATCTTTCGCTAGTTGGAACACGACAAGCTGAAGCATATCGGACATTAGAAGCTATGGCGCGACTGTCAGATCTTTTACGAAGCCCCAGTCGCCACTTGCGTTGACATTGATATTTCCAACAGTCTTCTTCGCGATCACGATGTTTGACTGATACCACATGGGAAACACTGGAGTCTCGCGACTCACAATCTCCTGAATCTTCGTGTAAAGCTCCCGACCTCTTCCACGATCGAAAGTGTTGACGGCTTCGTCGAGTAAAGCGTCGAGCTCTTTGTTGCTGAACCGACTTCGATTGCGAGAGGTACGCGTCTGGCTCGGGATCTCGGACGTAGCAAACAAGTCTTTGTAAAAAATCGGATCCTGGTTGCCGCCGACCCATTGGCTGTAAGCGATTTGAAAGTTTCCCCGTCGCAGCTCATCAAAAAGTGTGTTCTGTTCAGGAGTTTGAATCTCGACAGGAATTCCGACTTCTTTAAGATAGTTCTGAATCACGCCTGCATATTGACGACCCGAAATACTGCTACCTGAAAGTTTGTAGACGACGGGTTTGTCGAAACGCATCTTCGTTCCTTCACCGTCAGGATCTTTAAAGCCAGCCTCATCGAGAAGCTTCTTAGCCATCGCCGGATCGTAGGAGTAAGTCTGTCCCGCTGTGTAAGCCCAGGACTCTTCCGGGATGATCGAATGCGCCACCTTCCCGTATCCCAGCAACAAATTCTTAACCAGGTTCTCGCGATCGATCGCGTAGGCAATCGCCTGGCGCACTTTGACGTTATCGAGAGGGGGCGCCGATGTGTTGATGGTCAGGAGCACAACGTTTGATCCATTGAATGCTTTGACCTGGAGTGACGGATTCTTTTCGAGAAGTTTTACAGCATCAGGTGACAAGCTTGTTGGCATTGGTGCGATGTCGACCCGGCCCGCGCCCAACTCAGCTTGCAAAGCGTTCATGTCCGAAATCACTCGTACGCGGACGGTTTGAATCTTTGACGGCCCGTCCCAGTATTCTGGAAACGCCTCAACATCAACCACCTGCTGCGCGTTGTCGTAGTGAATAAACTTGAATGGTCCAGTTCCGAGTGGATGTTCTTTCTGACTTTCGTAACTGTCTTTCGGAATAATCGATACCGGTACGAGGTTCGACAACAACCCGACCCAGGGCTTGGTGAGCGTCACCACAAGTGTTTTCTGATCGGGAGCTTCAACGCTCTTGATATAGCTGGTCTTGGTGTCGCCGCTTCCCTCGAAGAAACTCGCGGACTTTGCAAACGAACTGGTGAAAACTAAGTCCAGGGTGTACTTGGCATCAGCCGAAGTAAGTGGACGTCCATCATGAAACTTCACCCCGTCTCGCAGAGTGAAGGTAAAGGTCATCCCATCAGGCGAGCGAACGATGTCGGAAGCAAGTTCGCCAACGTAATCGAACTTCTCATTTTTCTTGACGAGTGAATTGAAAATCAGTGTGCGGACCCGTTCGCTTGCTGCATCCACTGAAGGCGAACCAATTGGATCGATGGTGCGAATGTTGTCACCAAGCGCAATGACAAACGCGTTGCTCTTCCGACGACAACCGCCCAGAACGAGAAAGGAGACGAATAAGAGCAGAATTACTAATCTGGCAATCCTCACTTGATGGTGCCTCCGTACGTATAGTGGAGCGTGGAATTCAGTCTGTTAACCTCATCTGCCAACACTTGGAACCGATCTAAGTCGAGCGGCAAAGGCTCGGGAGCGATCGACTTGGTTGCGCCAATTCGTTTTAGCGATGCGCGGAGACGTTCCTTTGGAATTCTTCCTTCCTGTGCTGCTGCTAGTAGCGCACGATAGCCGGAGCGAATTTTTTCAGGGCTGGCGCAGATTAGAAGCATATCTTCACCGGCTAGAAACGCTCGCACCACTGCGTCGCCAATTTCCCAGTGACGGGCAATTGCTCCCATTTCCAAATCGTCAGTTACGACCAGGTGCTGATAACCAAGCTCCTCGCGAAGCAGTTCAGTAACAATTGCGTAGTTCAAGGATGCAGGCACAAGCATGCCGCTCGTTGTTTCGTCTTTGATGTTGATGTTTGGAAATCCGCCGTGGCTAACCATTACACAGCGAACTCGATCGTCGCGTCGTTGAAATAGTTCGATGTATGGCGCGAGATCCTGTGCAATCAGATCCTCGTGCGAAAGCTTAACGATCGGCATCTCCTCGTGAGAGTCGACTTCACCCGCCCCGATACCCGGGAAATGTTTTAGACAACCAAGACAACCGGTACCTTGGAGGCCGCGCATGTAAACAGTCGAGTAACCGAGAACCTCACCCGGCGATCGACCAAACGATCTCGAATAGAGGCCGTTGGAGAGCAGATCGCGATCGTCGGACATGATCGACATCACGGGAGCGAAGTTCACGCTAAAGCCGAGCATTCGCAAAATTTCGCCGGTAATTCTTCCCAGTGCTCGAGCTGCGGCCAGGTCGCCATGTTGGCGAATTGTTCGGGCTGAAGGCATCGGTGTAAAGATCTTGCGAAGTCGATCGACGAGCCCGCCCTCCTGGTCGATGCCGAAGAGAGGGACTGTCGGCACGAGTTCGCGGATGCCATCAAGTAATGATCGCAGTTGTTCCGGACCGGCGACGTTGCGACCGAAGATGATTACACCTCCGGGCTGTACCTCGCGGATCAGCTCGACAGTGTCATTGTCTAGCTCAGTTCCCGGGATACCGATGAAGAAGAATTGTCCGACTTGTTGTTCTAGTGGAAGTGAATAGATTGTGTCAGCTGGCATTGATATCAAGACAGTAGTGGTTGTGTTAAGACGTGAGAGTTTAGCATGAAAGTCGGTGGTGAGTGTTCAGATAGGAAGGTTTACTCAAATTAGAAGATTACCTAACAAGTGAACTCAAAACTAGTGCAAGTAAGGAAGGGCGGTTTACCCCCGCTGGTTCAAATAGAGGGTGCCATTGAGAGTTGTAGATTTTGAGCCAGCGGGGGTAAACCGCCCTTCCTTACTTGCACTTGTTTTACTGGACTTTACTCACAAGGAGCTATTTGTTTTTGAGTTGTTTAGAAGTATCTTGAGTTGTTTTCTTCCCATCTCTTTGGTGATAGGTTCGCCAACCAAGTTCTTTAGTTGCTTTGGAAAGTTTTTCAGCATCATCAGGCCACCACCAATCATGATCGACTGGCAGTGGTTCAGTTGAATCATTGTAGAAAGCCCGGAAGCTGGACCATTTATAGTCTTTCGCTGATTTTACAAGAAGAGCTTTCACTGGATTTGCATGGATGTAGTTGATCTTCTGATTGATCATCCAGAGGCTCCAAAGAGGGACAGCCTTAAAGCTTTCCTGCCACACCTGATGAATCGAACCATCCTTGTCTGGGACTTTCAGCCGAAACATCTGACCTCCACCGATTTCGACGATCTTCTTAGCAGTCAGACTTTTTAGCGCTCCGGCGAATCCCTGGATCTCGCCATCGCGAGGATTAACTATCAAATGAAAGTGGTCGGGCATAACAACATAGCAAACCAGTTTGCTCGGCCATGTCTTCAAGAGCTCTGCCAAAACTTGAAGGAACCCTTCGCAGCAGTTTTCCTGTTTAAAAATGGGAATTCGATTAACGACGTTTCCGGTTACATACTGAAGAGCGCCCGGCAGATTCTGATTGGACCATTTCTTGGCGATGTGAGGGCAGATTCTGATTGGACCATTTCTTGGCCACGTGAGGCGCCTCCGTGAGAAAGAGTGCGAGTGATATAGAACTACCAAATTAAAAGAGCAACAAAGACAAGTGCAAGTAAGGAAGGGCGGTTTACCCCCGCTGGTTCAAATACAACAACCCTCAATAGTCACCTCTATTTCGAACCAGCGGGGGTAAACCGCCCTTCCTTACTTGTACTGTTTGATCTTTAACTTGGGTCCAAGCATCAAATTAATTGGCGGCGGAGTTTAAGAATCAATTCTTTAGCCTCCGCATCACTTAGTGAGTCAGATGCAGCCCTGATCTCATCCACTACTTTCTGATTAGCAAAATCAAACAGAGACGCCTGGGCTGCGGCTTTCCGTCTTCCTGCTCGACTGGCTGCCTTTTCAAGAGCACTATTTGCCGATGCTGCCTTTGCAGTCTCCAACTCTGACTCCTCATCAGCAAATACCTCAAATTCATATCGCTCTAACCGCTCCAACACTTGTCGCGCATTTGCCAAAACTACCGGAGGCAAGCCGGCGAGCCGCGCTACCTCAATGCCATACGACTTTGAAGCTCGACCTCGCTCGAGTCGATGAAGAAAAACAACTTCACCTTCACGTTCGGTTGCGGTGATCTGATAGTTCTGCGCGCCGGGAAGACGTTCGGCGAGTTCTGTCAGTTCATGATAGTGTGTTGCGAAGAGTGTTTTTGCTGCATGGTCTGGCGAGTAGTGAAGATATTCAGCCACGGCCCAGGCGATTGATAGCCCGTCGAACGTCGCTGTTCCACGTCCGATTTCGTCGAGCAGAACAAGTGATCGCGGAGTCGCACTGTGAAGAATGGCTGCGGTCTCTGTCATCTCGACCATAAAGGTCGAGCGACCCCGGGTTAGATCATCCGATGCACCGACACGCGTCCAGATTCGATCCAGCAAAGGCAATCGTGCCTTTTCTGCCGGCACGAAACTGCCCATCTGCGCGAGGATGCAAATGATTGCGGCTTGTCGCAGCACCGTGCTTTTGCCGCCCATGTTTGGCCCGGTAATGATGAGCAGTCGATCCGTCGAGTTGTTCAAATAGAGACTGTTGGGAACAAATGGTCCGGACGTGAAGGCTTCAATTACAGGGTGACGACCCTGGACAATCTCCAACTCATCACCGTCGTGCATCAACGGTTTTACATAACGCTGTCGTGCGGAAGTCTCCGCTGCGGATGCGAGTGCATCCAGCGCAGCCAGAGCCCTTGCAGTTATCTGGATGCGTTTTGTTTCAGCTGCGATTTGCCGGCACACATCGGAAAACAACTCGGTCTCAAGCTGAATGATCCGCTCTTCAGCTCCAAGGACCTTCTTTTCCAGATCGCGAAGCTCGGGTGTGGTGTAACGTTCCGCGTTCGCAAGTGTCTGACGCCGTTCGTAGTCTGGCGGCACTCGAGCGGAATTGGCTTTCGACACCTCGATGAAGTAACCAAAGACCCCGTTGAATCGAATTCGCAGATTGGAAATTCCAGACTTGGTTCGTTCACTGGCTTCCATTGCTGCGATGATCTGTTTTGCGTTTTTACTGACCGATCGTAGCTCGTCCAACTCCGCTGAGTAGCCCTCGCGAATGGTGTTTCCATCACTAAGTTTTGCCGGCGGGTCATCGCTGATCGCACGTCCAACAAGGAGACGGATGTCCGGCAGTTCATCCGTGTTTTCGGCGAGCACCTGCAAAAGCGACGACTGCATTCCGGAAAGCGTTTCGCGAATTTCGGGAACTTGATTTAGCGACCGGAGCATAGCCAGCAGATCCCTCGGTGTCGCCGAACCAAGGCTGACGCGACCAATTACACGCTCCAGATCCGACACTTCTTTTAGCAGTG
>QHXL01000232.1:11385-12868 GCA_003222935.1 Acidobacteriota bacterium | reverse complement strand
TCGCCTCGTTTGATACATGGACGCAACATCCACGAGCGCAATAAGCGACCGCCCATTCCGGTAACTGTTTGATCGATGACCTGGAGCAACGAACGTCCACTTCCACCTGCTAACGATTCCACCAGCTCAAGATTGCGCACTGTCACGCTGTCGAGAACGAGGTGATCCTGCGGTTCAAAGTAGACAAGGTCACTGATGTGCGCGCCTGCTGCCCTTTGAGTTTCCTGGGCATAACGCAGGCAAGCGCCCGCTGCTCTTACCGCCTCATCTTTCCTGGTTAGCCCGTAGCCATCAAGCGTCCGAACTTTGAAATGTTCGAGCAGAAGAGTCTGACAATCGTCCTTTTGCCAATGCCAGTCCTCGACTGGAGTCAGGGTCGACGCGATCCCGTACTCGTTTGCGGAAATCTCGGCTGATTGAAGGTTTTTATCTACTGATTCTTCCTGTAACGGAAGTGGTGATGTTTGAACTTTTCCGGTTAGTCCAGTCTTGATCAGCGGCGCCAAAGACGCGGGAAAAAGGAGCTCCCGAGGGGCAAACGACTCCAGGTCAGCCCGAATGCGGACCCAGGAGTCGCGACCTGTTTCCTGAGTCACGCGAAATTCACCCGTTGAAATATCGAGAAACGCGGCACCGACGGTGTCGCCGGCGCTGCAAATCGCAGCCAGGAAGATCGATTCACGAGCTTCCAACAATTGAGGATCGATTGGCGTCCCGGGAGTGACGATGCGAACAACTTCTCGACGAACCAACTTCTTTGTTTTCCCGGCTTCCTCAGTTTGCTCGCAAATGGCAACGCGAAATCCTTTGCGCACCAGGCGAGCGATATAGTTGGCAGCTGAGTGGTGCGGAACCCCGCACATGGGAATTGGATTTCCGGATTCTTTTTGACGAGCAGTCAAGGTGATTTGCATTTCCCGTGACCCTACGACAGCGTCGTCGAAGAAGAGTTCATAGAAATCACCCAGCCGGAAAAACAGAAGAGTACCGGGATGTTGCTGCTTGAGTTCTTGATACTGCCGCAGCATCGGCGTTGGATTCGAAATATTCATATGTGAGTAGGTGATCGGTAGATCGGGCGGAATAATGTCGGATAAAGCACGGTTTGTCGAGTTGAGTGTTCTATTAATTGAGTAACAAAGAAGAACAAAACAAATTGGCCGGTTACTAAAATCAGGCAGATTATGCTAATTTCCACTCCCAACTTTTCGCAAGACGACAAAGGAATCGCGCTAACCCCGATGATGATTCGAGGGGCCTTTTTACTCTGGCGCAGTGAGCTACAACGTGGACAGCAATCCGCCGAAATCAGAGACCTCGACCTCAGCGCGTCTTCTGGCCCAGTCTCTCAAAGAGCATCTGGAAACTTTTCAAGCCTTAATTGGGACCACCCTGATAGATATTGAACGTTCAGGGAAGTTAATCTGCGACATACTTAACTCCGGCCACAAAGTCCTGGTTTGTGGAAATGGAGGTAGCGCCG
>QHXL01000232.1:0-11372 GCA_003222935.1 Acidobacteriota bacterium | reverse complement strand
ATCTCGCCGCCGAACTGGTTGGTCGTTACGAAAAAACTCGTCGTTCGTTTCCAGCTATCGCGTTAACCACCGACACTTCCGCCTTGACCGCAATCAGCAACGACTACGGATATGCCGAAGTTTTTGCACGTCAGGTCGCAGGGCTGGCCCAAGCCGGTGACGTATTGATAGCGATCAGTACAAGTGGAAAATCACCCAGTGTTTTGAGGGCCGTTGAAAAAGCTCGTGAGCTCGGGTGTCAAACTATTGCATTAACCGGTGCGGGTGCTGAGCCCTTGGCATCAGCGTGTGAATTTGCAGTGGTTGTACCCGCCGATCGAACGTCTCGAGTCCAGGAAGCCCACATCACAATAATTCATCTCTGGTGCGAAATGGTCGATGAATCGGCGACGCAACAAGTCTTGCACCACTAACTCTGTGATAATAATAAGATCACCATCGTAAAGCTGAAGCGTCAGGATCAAACAAACAATATGCGAATACTCATAACGGGCGGTGCTGGATTTATTGGTTCACATCTTTGTGAGCGATTATTGGGTGAGGGGAATGAAGTCCTGTGCCTCGACAATTTCTTCACTGGTCGGCGCGAGAACATTATTCACCTGCTGGACAATCCGCGCTTTGAGCTTTTACGTCACGACGTAACTGAACCAATCCTTCTGGAAGTTGACCAAATCTACAACCTTGCGTGTCCCGCGTCGCCGGTGCACTACCAGTACAACCCGGTTAAGACGGTTAAGACGAGCGTGATGGGTGCAATCAACATGCTTGGCCTGGCGAAGAGAGTGCGAGCCAGAATTCTCCAGGCGTCAACGTCAGAAGTTTATGGCGATCCCCTGGTCCATCCTCAGCAGGAAGAGTACTGGGGCAACGTGAATCCGATTGGATTGCGTTCCTGTTATGACGAAGGAAAACGATTGGCCGAAACGTTGATGGCCGACTATCACCGTCAGAATAACGTCGATATTAGGATTGCACGTATCTTCAATACCTATGGCCCGCGCATGCTTGAGGACGACGGACGCGTTGTCTCAAACTTTATCGTCCAGGCTCTGCGTGGTGAAGCGTTAACACTTTATGGCGAAGGTCAGCAGACTCGTTCTTTTTGTTACGTCGAGGATTTGCTGGAGGGATTGATCCGACTAATGAACACAGACGATCAGCATCAGCCGGTGAATCTCGGTAATCCTGGTGAATTTACTATCAAACAACTCGCTGAAGAAGTGATGAAGATCGTGGGTGCTGATACTGGCTTCAAATATCTACCGTTACCGGAAGATGATCCCCGGCAACGTAAGCCAGACATAACTCGAGCGCAGCAGATCCTCGGGTGGAACCCGACAATTCCGCTGCACGAGGGATTGGTGAAGACAGTTGAGTTTTTTAGAAACCGTCAGCAGAATGCTCTGGCTAGCTGACTAACATTCCGCTGAGTATTCAGCCTCATTTCTGCAAGATGGCCCCTCATGAAGGCGACTGCGGGTTGAAAATCAGGACGTCTGCCGATGGTCCAAACTTGTCGCCGCATAGCTGTTAAAACCAGTCCTGGTTTATCTTAGGCGCACGATAGTTTGATAATTTCTCCATCGAACAGATACACGACTGACAATCGCTTTCAGCACACTTCGCAGTGAGTCTTTCTTCATGGATTCTCAACCGCTGATAATTGGTCTCGAAACGGCAACCATGGCAGGGAGTATTGCTATTTGTCGGGGAGAGGAAGTACTGGCGACGAGTAATGGCGACCCGGGAACCTCGCATTCTAATACTTTGCTTTCCGACCTGGACCAACTTGTGAAGCAGACTGGAATTGCGCTTGGAGCTGTTGACCTGTTTGCAGTGAGCTCCGGTCCAGGGAGTTTTACTGGATTGCGAATTGGAATAGCTACGGTGAAGGCCCTTGCGGTTACGCTGAAGCGGGCGTGCGTCGGAGTGCCAACCCTTGAAGCGATTGCTCATGCAGCAGGAGAATCTGAACTGACGGTAGTGCTTTTACCGGCAGGTCGTGGTGAAGTATTCGTTCAGAGTTTTTCCGTGTCCGCAGGGGAAAGGGTTACCGCCCTGGATGCGCCAAGTCATTTGTCTCCGAGGACTGCAATCGAAAGGTACGCACACGAAAAGAACATTTGTTGGACGGGTGAGGGAATGCGTGTGCATTCTGAACTCATAAAAGGTTTTGCCGAGGCGCTTGGGGTTGACTTGTTTGATGTGGTTGAGGCAAAAGACAAATCACTGGGCATGGTCTGGAAGCTAGCGCCTTTGCCCGTGAACCTGGCTCGACACGTTGCATCCCTGGCACTTGCACGACTGGTCCAGAATGAAGTGCACACGGCTGATCAACTGCAAGCGATCTACGTTCGCCCTTCCGATGCTGAGTTAAAGGTCTGATGTCAATCGCAGCGCGAAATATTGGTAGCCAGGCGGGCATCGCAATCGTCCGCATGACAGAGCATGATCTGCTCGAGGTAGTGGAAATCGAAGAACAGTCTGGATTGAGCCGTTGGGGCTGGGCTGCCTACTATGCAGAGCTACAATCAGGCAATCCCAACCTGATGCTGATTGCCGTACCGAGGCAAGCGGCAATTATTGAGCATCGAAGGATCGCAGGTTATATCGTTGCGCGTGAAACCGCGGGCGAGTTGCATATCAACAACGTCGCAGTCCGCGGATCTTATCGTCGTCGTGGTATTGGTCGGGCTTTGCTCGAGTCCATCATCCAGGAGGCGCGCCGGCTCAGTGTAACGACCGCATTCCTTGAAGTTAGAAGCGGAAATCTCGCTGCGCAAAAGTTATATGAAGAGTCAGGTTTTAAAGCAATTGCTCAACGTTCTAACTACTACTCGGATCCTGCGGAAGATGCAGTGGTCATGAGTTTGGTGCTAATGCAAAAACCCGCTTGATTTGCCTAGGTTGTTGGGCTAACATTTTTGCCGTGCGACACAATCCTCGGGAGGTTTCAAGTATTTCCACCTCCAAAACAATCCTGCCACTCCATAGTCTGAAAGGAGACATGCACGAAATGGACATCGCAACCACGGATAGTCTGAAGGAAGAGTTGTTAAACTGTGATCCCGAATTTAGAGAACTAGCGCGGGAACATCATAAATACGAAGAACGGTTGAGTGAGTTGTCAGCTCTTAACTATCCGAGTGATGAAGAACAGTTGGAGGAGATTACGCTGAAGAAAAAGAAGCTAGCGCTTAAAGATCAGATGCATTCAAGGATGATGCAATATCAAAAGGCTCACAGTACGAGTCATTAAACAACGCGCAGCAGTTCTCTTAGCGCCAGAATATCGGGGGACGTGGACCACAGTGCACGTCCCCTTTTTGCGAAGATAAATCAGTTGAAAATTGCTCGAGAAAGTATTCCGTTCATTGTCATACCGCTATTGTTAGGGCTGGTTACCGCCGCTTTTGGATTTTGGTATGTCTGCGGCGTTTTGGTCTTTGTCGCCCTGTTCATGGCGTTTTTCTTTCGTGATCCCAAACGCGTACCGCCCATTGAACAGAACGTTGTCGTTTCGCCTGCCGATGGTCGTGTCACACGCGTAACCCGGCTCGCTCCTGACCAGGAAGATTCGCCAACCGTTGTCAGCATCTTCCTTTCGCCTTTCGATGTGCACATCAATCGTGCTCCTATTCCAGGTCGTATTACTGACCTGGTTTACTCCCCGGGAAAGTTTTTAATGGCAACTAACGAGAAGGCAAGTCTCGTCAACGAACAAAATATTCTGACTATTCAAGGGGACCAGATTACGGTTGTCTGCAAACAAATAGCCGGCATCCTGGCCCGACGAGTAGTCTGTTGGAAGAAGAAAGGCGATAATTTGACCCTCGGTGAGCGGTTTGGTCTGATCAAGTTTAGTTCGCGCACCGATGTAATACTACCGGCGAATGTGTCGGTACTGGTGAGTGTAGGTGCCCGGGTTCGCGGAGGTACTACAGTGATTGGGAGAATCTCATGAGTACTGCAGTGCAAATAGAACAAGACCCGCCAAATCCTCCTCGGCGAGGTCTTCGCAAAGGGTTGTACCTCATCCCTTCTGTGTTTACAGCCGCGAATATTGGCATGGGTTTTTTCGCTGTGATGTCTTCACTGCGCGCTTTCCAACTTCTCGCTGGGCCGACGCCGGATTTTGATGCGGCTGCGATTCGTTTCGATCATGCGGCGATTGCAATCGGCTTCGCAGTGCTCTTCGATATGCTTGATGGGCGTATCGCCCGAATGACCAAGACAACAACGGAAATCGGTATACAACTCGATTCGATCGCGGACGTTGTTCCCTGCGGAGTGGCCCCAGCTGTGCTCGCCTATGTTTTGGAGTATTGAGCGAGTTTAACTGAGGGCACTAACCTTCATCAGCTGTCGTGGTTCATTTCCTTTATGTACCTGATGTGCGGAGCGTTCCGCCTGGCAAGATTCAATGTCCAGGCTTCACGACCGCGAATTGTTGCTGCCGGCACGATTAAGGTTGATAAGAAGAGTTTTGTTGGTCTCCCGATCCCGGTTGCGGGTGGACTCATCGCTGCGATTGTTCACTTCAAACCGACGCCACTAATTGGCTATGGTCCGGAGAAAGCGCGGATTTACTCGGTATTGTTAATGCTGCTGGTTGGATTACTGAGTTTGATGATGGTGAGCACGCTGCGTTTTTCGAGTTTCAAGACTGTCGGCACCGGAAGTCGCAGCATGAGGACGATCATTTTGGTACTGGCAGTTGGTGGGTTGATCGTCTTGTACTCACAGTACGTACTGTTAGGTCTTGTCCTCGCCTATATATTTCACGGGTTCATTACACGCCTGATAAGTGTTTTTTGGCGCAAGTCCGAAACCGAAGCGACCATCGAACCTAACCCGGTAAGTCGTCCTTCAAGTCACTAGCGCTTAACTTGCTTGGTACTCGACTCTGTCGGGCGGGCAAAAGCCAGCAGTGAATGTTCGGTTGTTAGAAATACTGTATCACCTACCAAAATCGGCGCTGCCGAACTCGTCAACTCCTCGCCGGTCGGTAGTAAGTTAATCTGCTTTCCGTCCCGCAAAGCTAAAACTACGGCAGTCGAACTCGACAATGGAGTGAACAGTGCGGCTTCCTGGACCGTTAACGGTTGGGCCGAGATGCGGCCCGGCAGAAGTTTCCTCCATTGCATGGAGCCTTTAAAGTCGAGCAAGTAAGCGAAGTTATCGAGGGACGCTGCCAGTATCTTGTCACCGGTCAGCGCAACGGCTTCAACTCCCGCGCCTGTACGTTTTCGCCACTTGAGTTTTCCACCTTCCGCACTCACGGCATAAACGTAGCTATCACCAGAACCAAAGAAAACATTTCCGCTCGCAACGGCGACAGCGCCTCGAATCGCACCCTTCGTGCGATACCGCCACAGCACTTTTCCGCTCGACTCCTCGAGTGCGATAAGCGTTCCATCATCAGTGCCGAAATAAACCCGACCATCGTCGGCTATTGGCTGGCCACTAAACGAACTTTGAAAGGGAATTGACCATAAAGCCCCGCCGGTTCGCTTGTCGAAAGCATAAGCTCTTCCATCGCTGCCACCCGCGAACAGTTTTTCGCCTTTAACCGTAATCGCACCCCGAAGAGGTTTTACTAAAGGAGTCAGCCACTGCGTGACACCAGCTTCGCGACCGAGTGCTCGCAAAGTTCCAGATCTGGGCTGTGCGCCACCCTCATCGATTATCTCGGTGGCAACATAGATACTCGAGTCATCAGCTACAGGAGATGCTGAAAGCTGTCCTCCCATTTCGGATCGCCAAAACAACTGCCCGTCTTTCGCGTTGAGCGACACGATAGTTCCACCTGCTAAAGGTAAGTAGATCCGTTCTCGATCAAAAGCTGGCGTCAGGTTCAACGTTACGTTCGACTCGTATTTCCACCGAACGGTTAAAGGATCAGAAAGAACTACGCCTGTTACGGCGGAAGCTCGGTGTGGGACGAGTAGCTGGCAGAACACAAACGACAAAGAGAGTACAGAAGCGATAATGGTCCTCGCTCGCGTGTAATTATGGGAAATAGTTGATGACATGTTTTGTTATAAACTACCTACGAAAAAGACCTACAACTCGGTTTGCGTTACCCAATCCAAAAGTATAATCTGCCACTCTTCCGTTCGACATTTGACTCCACATTTGAGCCAGAGGTTTTCTTGACCAACGTTAGCCTGCACGAAACGGTAATAATACTTGACTTCGGATCCCAGTACACTCAGCTAATTGCACGTCGTGTTCGAGAAGCCGGCGTCTATTGCGAAATCCTTCCATTCAATGCGCCGGTCGAGGCTATTAACGCTCGCTCGCCACGCGGCCTGATATTCTCAGGCGGTCCATCTTCTGTTTACGCTCAGGACGCGCCCAAGCCACATCCGCAGCTATTGGATGCAATTGATTGCCCCAAGCTCGGTATTTGTTACGGTCTGCAGGTTTTCGCGGAGGAGCTTGGAGGAGCAGTTGTCGCCTCTCCTAACCGAGAGTTTGGCTACGCCCGCCTCAAGATTCTTGATGTAACGAGTCGATTATTCGGTGGCTTGCCTGAAGAGATGGACGTGTGGATGAGCCATGGCGACCATGTAAGCGAAGTTCCGCCTGGTTTTCGCGTTACCGCCTTAACAGACGACGCGTTGAACGCCATAGAGGATGAATCGCGCGGCATCTTTGGAGTCCAGTTTCATCCGGAAGTCGCACACACACCCCTTGGCGCTCAGGTACTCCGAAATTTCTTGTTTGCAGTTTGCGGGTGTCGCGGCGATTGGTCACCGGAGGCGGTGGTCGAAGAGCAGGTGAACCGCATTCGCACGCAACTGGGTGAAACAGGGCGAGTCGTGTGCGGTCTTTCCGGCGGCGTTGATTCAACAGTAGCGGCGGCGTTGGTGCATAAGGCCGTAGGCGATCGTCAAACTTGTATCTTTGTCGACAATGGTCTCCTGCGCGAAGGAGAGTTTGAATCAACGCTTTCGCTTTTACGACAAAGCATGAAGTTGAACATTGTCGGGGTCCAGGCAGGAGATCTGTTTCTTGAAGCGCTGCGTGGCATTACCGATCCTGAGGAAAAGCGCAAACGAATTCGACCAGGAAGCTACCCGCCTGGGTAATGTCGACTACCTGGTTCAAGGTACGCTTTACCCAGATGTTATAGAGTCTGTGTCAGTACGCGGTCCATCAGCCGTAATCAAGAGTCATCATAACGTCGGCGGTCTCCCTGAGAAGATGAAGCTCAAGTTGATTGAGCCGCTTCGTGAATTGTTCAAAGATGAAGTGCGTCTAATCGGCAGGGAACTCGGTGTTCCGCCCGAGATACTGGGCCGACATCCGTTTCCGGGTCCAGGACTGGCCGTACGCATCATTGGCGAGATTACGGAAGAAAAGATTCGACTAGTCCAGGCTGCAGATCGAATCTTCGATGAGGAATTGAGACTCGCAGAACTCTACAATTCCGTTTGGCAAGCCTTTCCAGTACTTCTCCCCGTTTCGACCGTAGGGGTAATGGGCGACGAACGAACCTATGAACGAGTTGTTGCGTTACGTGCTGTTACAAGCGTCGATGGCATGACTGCGGACTGGGCACGACTACCTCACGAAGTCCTGGCGCGCGTCTCTGGACGAATAGTTTCTGAAATTCGCGGCATCAATCGAGTCGTCTACGACATCAGCTCCAAACCTCCATCGACAATCGAATGGGAGTAATCACGGCGGTAGTGTTGTATAGTTTGTTCACTTCGAAATCTTAATCGTAATCTTCCCCGCGAGCGTGGCAGCGCTCAAACATAGGAATAATGCAGGATCGTCAATTCGTACACTTACACCTCCATACTGATTACAGCCTTCTTGACGGCGCAATCCAGATCAAACCTCTTTCAGCCCGAGTAGAAGAATTGGGAATGAAGGCATGTGCCATGACCGATCACGGCAACATGTTTGGCGCAATCTCTTTCTACAACGCGATGAAGTACCGTGGGGTTAATCCAATCATCGGGTGCGAAACTTACATTGCGCGCGGTAGTCGCAAAGAAAAAGCGGCAAGCGGTCCTGGTGAGAAAGCAAACCATCACCTGATTCTTCTCGCTCAAAACTACGAGGGTTACCAGAACCTCGTCCGGCTGACGTCGAAGGCCTACACCGAAGGTTTCTATTACAAGCCTCGCATTGACAGAGAACTGCTGGCGGAACACAGCAAAGGCCTCATCGGACTGTCTGCTTGTTTGTCGGGTGTGCCATCAGCATTGCTCGTCCAGGACAAGTGCGACGAAGCTGCCGCTGCGGCGATCGAGTTCCAGGAGATCTTTGGGAAAGGGAATTACTTCCTCGAGATTCAGGAGCACGGGCTAGACGCGCAACAGAGAATCCGGAAGTCGTTGGTTGATTTATCAAAACGAACGGGCGTTCCACTCGTGGCGACAAACGATGCTCACTACCTGATGCCTGAAGATTCGCGTGCTCACGATGTGCTTTTGTGCATCGGTTCGGGCAAGACCGTGAACGAAACGAATCGTCTCCGCTACGCAAGTCCGAATTTCTACGTCAGGTCACCTGAGGAGATGTGGCGCATCTTCGGCGATGAACTTCCGGAAGTGCTAACTCGAACAGTCGAGATCGCGGAACGGGTCGACCTCAGCCTCCCGCAGAATGTTAACCACCTTCCGAACTATCCCATTCCAGAATCCGACCAGGGGCTGTCGCCTGACGAGTACTTCGAAAAGGTCGTCAGGGATGGATTCGAGAGGCGTCGCCAGACTGTGTGGGATTCGCAGGCAGCACGTGGTGAACTGAAGTACCCGATCGGTGATTATCAGACCCGTCTGGCAAACGAGGTCGAGATGATCAAGCAGATGGGGTTCCCAGGCTACTTTCTCATCGTTTGGGACTTCGTCCGTTACGCCAAGGAGAATTCGATCCCGGTCGGTCCTGGCCGTGGCTCTGCGGCCGGGTCACTCGTCGCCTATTGCCTCGAGATTACCGACGTCGATCCAATCCAGTACAACCTACTGTTCGAGCGATTCCTTAACCCCGGCCGTGTCTCCCTACCGGACATCGATATCGACTTCTGTGTTCGTGGGCGAGCGGACGTTATCAATCACGTTGCTGATTTGTACGGAAGAGACTCGGTCTGCCAGATCATCACCTTCGGGACCCTTGCCTCGAAGGCAGCCATCAAGGACGTGGGTCGCGCCCTTGAGGTTCCGTACGCCGAAGTCGAGCGAATCGCGAAGATGATTCCACCGCCCGTCCGTGGGAGAAACGTCAGCATCACCCAAGCACTTGAACAAGTACCTGAACTAAAACGTGAAGTTGAGACAAACCCTCAGGTTGGGGAGATCATTGAGATTGCGCGGCGGCTGGAGGGCTGCGCTCGACACTCGTCCGTCCACGCGGCCGGAGTTGTTATCTCGCCCCTGCCACTTCAGGAATTGATCCCCATCGCTGTCTCCGGGAAGGAAGAACTAACAACCCAATATGTCATGTCGGATCTGGAAAAGACCGGCATGCTTAAGATGGATTTCTTAGCGCTTACCGCTTTAACTGTTATAAATGACTGCTTAATTACCATTAAGCAGATGCTTGGATTAGAGATTAACTGGCCCGAGACAGCGCTTAACGACGCTAAAACTATGCAAGTGTTTGGCGAAGGACGGACGGAAGCGGTCTTTCAGTTCGAGTCGTCGGGTATGCAGGAGATCTGTCGGAAGCTCAAGCCCAAGGGAGTTGAAGATCTGGCCGCGCTTAACGCTCTGTATCGACCTGGACCTTTAGATGGAGGCATGGTCGATGAGTTTATTCTGCGTCATCACGGGAAGAAGAGTGTTCGTTACCTCGTCCCCGAGATGAAGGACATTCTCAGCAATACCTACGGCATCATTGTTTACCAAGAACAGATCATGCAGCTGGCGCAGAAGCTTGCGGGTTATACACTTAGCGAAGCTGACTTAATGCGCCGCGCCATGGGTAAGAAGAAGCGCGAAGAGATGGATGTGCATCAGGAGAAGTTCGTCAGCGGGGCCATCGAACGAGGCATCAAGCAAGAGAAGGCCGAGAAGATATTCTCCCTGATGGCGCAGTTCTCTGATTATGGATTCAACCGAAGTCACAGCGTCGCGTACGCTTATCTGGCATTTCAAACTGCCTATCTGAAGGCTCATTACCCAGAACACTTCTACGCAGCCGTGCTCAGAAGATTGATCTGTTGCCTCCGGACGTGAATGAAAGCTTTTCTGGCTTCACACCTTTAAGCGGGGCGATCAGGTATGGTCTTACGGCAATCAAAGGTCTTGGGAATTCGGCAGTTAAAGCAATTTGTGAAGCCCGCAACGACGGCCCCTTCAGGTCGTTCTTCGACTTTGCCGAACGGGTTGATACCCATACACTGAACAAGCGGGTCTTCGAAAGCCTGGTTAGCGCCGGGGCCTTTGATTCGCTTAAAGATGGCCGGACGGCAAGCGAGTGGCGGGGCGCGCTTTTTAATTCAATCGATACGGCGCTCTCGAGGGCTCAGCGGGCGAAGCGTGAACGAGTCCAGGGGCAGTCGGGACTGTTTGGCAGCCTTCCAGAAGAGATCGACTACACGAAGGAGATCGATCCCAAGGCTAAGGGGTGGACCCAGGCTGAACTGCTGGCAGCCGAAAAAGGCGCGCTCGGTTTTTACGTCACCGGACATCCACTTGAGAAGCATCTTGAACTGCTGCAGAGCATGAAGGCCGTGAAGTCTACCGAGCTGGCTTCCATCGCTACTGGAACACGAGTCGTGTCGGGGGGAATCATTGGCGACCTCCAAATTCGCACAACGAAGAAGGGCGACAAGTTTGCCCTGATGCGTTTGGAAGACGAGGCAGGCGGGACGAAATGCGTACTGTGGCCAGAGGTCTATAAGAAGCATGCTCCTATTCTTCAAAACGACGTGCCCGCAATTGTTAAAGGTCGACTTGAACTGAGTGAAGATAATCCAGCGACCATCATTGTCGATAACGTTCAAACCATCGACGCAGCCGCCGAGACAACAGAGTTTGTTGTCCTTCAAACACCGAGTCGAGACGACTTCGCTGAACTCTTCGATTCTATTCTGAGTGTTTTGAGTGCTCACCCGGGTGAGTGCGACATTGCTGTCGAAGCTAAAATCAACGGCGGAACGATTGTCAGAGTTAAAGCAAACCCTGCATTGAGGGTGAAGCGCTGCACTGAGTTGGAAGAGTCCTTGAAGCAGCTAGGGTGTAACCTAACTGTGGAAAAGATAACGAACCAGGTGCGACAAAACGGTCGGATGTGAGGACGACTTAGAATGGCGAAAGAGAAAAAAGAAAAAAAGGCGCCTGCGGAGCCTAAAGTTGAAGAGCCGGCAAAGACAGCCTTCGACCGGGTGCTACTCGCACGCCATT
>QHXL01000231.1:14211-16002 GCA_003222935.1 Acidobacteriota bacterium | reverse complement strand
TTTCAATAAATTTTTCCGTATCGGTTCGAAGTTGATTCCAGTCGGGATAGTCGGATAAAGGCGGACGGTTCAGCCGGCCGACAAGCACGTTGACGTCATCGCGGGCTGTGTCGACCCGGAAATCGAATGGTGGAAGAATATCCCGTCGTGACTCTGCCTGCGCTCGAGTGCGGGCTTCGTTGTTCAACTTCGTAACCGCTAGTTTCAGGTTCTGCAACAAGTTTTGACGGGCCGAGTACTGAAGTCCCAGATCCCGCGCGGTGATACTTACGCGGTCCATCTGATTCACACTCAGCAGACCGAGACCAGAAATCAACGCGAGTAACAGAAGAAACCCGATAATGATCGGTGTTACGGTGGGAGCGATCCGATGAGCCTGTGGTGCTTCAGGATCATTAGTGCGCGAAGTTTGATTTTCACCAGGTATTCGTCGGTATACGACGTCTGGTTGTTTGTTGGGTGCCGTCGCCATGGTTGTCGATCTACGGCTTTGCGTCCATCCAATTGTCGCCCACACCAACATCTGCCACAAGTGGTACGTCCAACGACACAGCCATCTCCATCTCGTGTTTCAATAAAGCCGTAACTTTTTCCACTTCGTCCTCAGGGGCTTCGATGAGAAGCTCATCGTGTACCTGCATTAACATACGCGCTTTCGAGCCGGTACGCTTCAACTGCTCGTCTACGTGCAGCATCGCGATCTTAACGATGTCGCTGGCAGTTCCTTGAATCGGCATGTTGATGGCTTCACGCTCGGCTGCCTTACGAATGTTAGCGTTTCGATCGGCGATACCGGGCAGTGGTCTAATCCGTCCGTACAACGATCTCACGTAACCATGCTCGCGCGCACGCTCAGGGACTTCATCCATGTAGCGACGTACACCCTTGTAGGTGTTGTAGTAGTCTTCGATTACCTTCTTGGCTTCCTGCCGGCTGATGCCCACACGCTGGGACAATCCCCACGGTTCAATCGCGTATGCAATTGCGAAGTTGACGATCTTGGCGAACCTTCGTGCCTCCTTTAGCTCTTCGTCAGTCTTTGCGCCAAACACGAGTCGCGCCGTTCGCGCGTGAATGTCATCACCCTTTTGAAAGGCTTCCAGCATCACGGCGTCCTGTGTGATGTGGGCCAGAAGTCGCAACTCCAACTGTGAATAGTCAGCCGAAATTATCTTGCTTCCCGGCTCGGCGACAAAAGCTTTTCGAATACGCCGTCCCAGATCAGTTCGAATCGGGATGTTCTGCAGGTTGGGCTCACTCGACGAGAGTCGACCGGTGGCCGCAACAGTTTGATTTAACTGACAGTGAATACGTCCATCGTTAGCTATCTGGTGAGGTAACGCATCCGTGTAGACACTTTTCAGCTTGTCTAACTCCCGGTAGTCAATAATCAATCTCGGAAGTTCAAAACTTTGGGCCAACTCTTCGAGCACTGCTTTACTGGTCGACACCCGGCCGGTTGAGGTTTTTCTATTTGAGTTTATGTTCAACTCGCCAAGTACTTCACCGACCTGTTTTGGAGAAGCAATGTTGAACTCGCGTCCTGCCAACTCGTAGATCCGGCCAGTGAGTTTATGAAGCTCCTGGCCAAGGAAATTCGAAAGATCCATCAGCACCCGCCGATCGACCTTCAATCCCACTCTTTCCATTTCGTACAACAAAGGCGCCAAAGGCAATTCAACTTCGGAATAGATAGTTTCAAGCTTCTTCTCAAGAATTCGAGCGTGGAGAGCCTTTGCCGTTTGCGCAGTCAAGTCAGCCGCGGCAGCCGTGTCCCACGCCGCAGCCGGC